>VEQL01000001.1 GCA_018883245.1 Chthoniobacterales bacterium | reverse complement strand
GGCTCATCACATCCTGGGGCTGGAGAAGGTCCCAAGGGTCCGGCTGTTCGCCGGTTAAAGTGGTACGCGAGCTGGGTTCAGAACGTCGCGAGACAGTTCGGTCCTTATCCACTGTGGGCGCAGGAGAATTGAGGGGTTCACACCTTAGTACGAGAGGACCGGGTGTGACGAACCTCTGGTGTTCCAGTTGTCGTGTCAACGGCATTGCTGGGTAGCTATGTTCGGAAAGGATAAGCGCTGAAAGCATCTAAGCGCCAAGCCTATCCCAAGATGAGTTCTCCCTGAAGATCCGTGGTAGACCACCACGTTGATAGGTTGCGGGTGCAAGCACAGTAATGTGTTCAGCTCAGCAATACTAATGATCGTCCGGCTTGGTCATTTTTTTCCTCTGGGGCCTTTTCAAGGTTCGCCCATGAAATTCATGACTTTACTAGCTTGTTTGCGGTTGTGCCTCTATGCAGATGTGAAGGAACACGGCGTGTTCTTCTTTGAAAATTTGGTAACGAAGGGTCGTTGGAACTTGATCCGTTATGTCTTGCTGCCGTCAGCGGCGGCAAAACAACGAGCGCGTCAAATTCTGGTGATCCTAGCGCAGTGGAACCACCCGTTCCCATCCCGAACACGGAAGTGAAACGCTGCAGCCCCGATGGTAGTGCATCTCTAGGTTGCGCGAGAGTAGGACGTTGCCAGAATCCACCCTCCCCATGGTTCGCCATGGGGAGGGTTTTTTATTTCGGAGAGACATGCCGGATAATTGCCAACTCTCCGGCGTTTCGCTCGAGGCTGGGGGTCGCCGTCCTCGGCGTCGGCCGTGTCGGTTCTGCAAATTGCGCTGGACGCACAGCCGCTTGGCGCACGAATCTTGACGGCGATATGTCCAAGAAATCCAACCCCGTCCGCAGCACACTCATGATCGTGGGTGGCGTCCTCGGAATGCTCCTGCTTTTCAGTGTTGTCCTGCGTGCCGCCCTTGCCCCGCTTTACCAGGATGTCGCCATGATGCAGTCGCGCGAAGGCGGCGGAGGCTACAGCGGTGGCGGTGGTGGCGGGGAATCGTACTCGGGTGGAGCCAGCGGTGGTTCGAATGTGAACATCGACCTGGGTGGACTTGGCGGATTGCTGAATTGGGCGCTGGGTTGGGCTTGGGGTGGTCCGGGATGGTATAACGCGCATCCCGGAGGCGGATGGTGGGGAGGCAACTGGTGGAACAATTGGAACGGCAGTTGGGATCACAATGGCAACTGGTATGATGCGAACGGTAATCGCGTTTTCAACAACGACACCTTCAACCGCACGGTGAATCGGGACAACAATTTCGATCGTGCTGTGCGCGATGAATCTCACGGAGGTGACGAGTTTCGCAGGGAGGAAGACCGTGTGCGCGAAGGTGGCTTCCACGGAGGTGGTGGCGAACATTTCCATGGTGGCGGCGGAGGTTTCCACGGTGGTGGACGCCGTTGATGGCAAACGCACAGTCGTTGATTTGCAGCAGGGCGCGTCCTCCCGGGAATCGTGCGGATTGCTGCTATAAGATGTCGCAATGAGTGCGGCCTCTTTGCCTGTGATCGAGATCGGCCATGGCCGGATGATCACGGGTGACGCGCTGCAGATTCTTCCGACGCTTCCGGAGCAGCATTTCCAACTCATCATTGCCGACCCGCCTTATTTCCAAGTGCTGCTTGATGAGGACTGGGACAACGCTTGGTCCTCGGCGGACGAATATCTCGATTGGATGGTGCGATGGGTGCGTGAGTGCAAGCGGGCGCTGCGCCCGGATGGCTTGCTTTATGTCTTCGGTCAACTCGGCAAGCGCGAACACGTGTGGTTGCATGTCTGCTCGCGGCTGGCTGGCTTGATGCAGTTCCATGACATGATCATTTGGGATCGCGCCGTGGGCTACAACGAGCGCCACGATTCCTTCACGCCCCAATACGAAATGATCCTCGCCCTGCGACCCGAGGCGAACTCGACGACCTATTTCGACAAAGATGCCGTGCGCCTTCCCTACGGCGAAGCGACCATCGGAACCTACCTTCGCGACAAACGCTACAAAGACAAAAACGCGCGTGAGCGTCACCTGCGCCGCGGCAAATATGCGACAAACATCCTGCGCGTGCCGTCACTCAAAGGCGCATCGAAGGAAAAAATCGGCCACCCGTCGCAAAAGCCCGTTGCGTTGATCAACCAGCTCATCATGTCCGGCTCGCGCCAAGGCGATGCTTTGCTTGATCCTTTTTTGGGCAGCGGCACCACGGCCGAAGCGGCGGAAAGCCTTGGCCGCCAATGGACCGGCATCGAACTCAATCCCGATTACATCCAAATGGCCAAGAAGCGCATTGAGTGCGTCTTGGCCGACCCCGAGGTTGCTCTTTCGTGAGCGTCCCCTGCTTTTTGTTTCCAAACAGCAACCCCCACCTTCACGCTGAGGCATTGCAAATGCGCATCTCTTAATGTCATCCTGCATATGACCGTGGACATCAAACCTATCTCCATCCAACTATTCACACTCCGCGAAGAGGCCGCCAAAGACTTTCCCGGAGTCCTCCGGCGCTTGGCGGCGATCGGTTACAAAGGGGTTGAACCCGCGGGCTTCTTCGGATTCACACCGAAGGAACTCCGCAAATTCGTCGAGGATCTCGGAATGGTCATCTCCTCGACCCATAGTCCGTGGGCCAACCCCG
This sequence comes from Chthoniobacterales bacterium, assembly GCA_018883245.1. NCBI lineage: Bacteria > Pseudomonadati > Verrucomicrobiota > Spartobacteria > Chthoniobacterales > Chthoniobacterales bacterium. Next base: position 164,278 of record VEQL01000001.1, on the reverse strand, counting down.
ACAACCTCGACGAGGTCATCCAAGCCTGCGCAGAGATGGGGATTACCATGACAGTCACCGGTTACGGGCCGGAAAATTTCGCCACCGTCGATGCGATCAGGAAGACCGCGGAAATCACCTCGCGAATGAATGAGAAGCTGGCGGCATCAGGGCTCACCCTTGCCGTGCACAACCATTCTTGGGAGTTTGAAAAAATCGACGGGCGCATCAAACACGAGATTTTCGCCGAGCTTTGTCCCGATGTGAAATTCGAGCTCGACACGTATTGGGCCGCGAATTTCGGCGCGAACAACGCCGTGGAAATGGTGCGCCGTTTTGCAAAGCGCTCACCCCTCCTTCACATCAAAGACGGCCCCATGGTGCCGCCTGGCACCGTGTATAACGCGGCGACCGACCAGATGGAGATTGTTCCCGGGGCCAACTCCGCCCTGCTGCCAGTGGGCAGTGGCAGGAATGACATCAAGGGCATCATCGCCGCCATGGATCCGCAGGTAACCCAATGGCTGGTGGTCGAGCAGGACACCAGCGACACCGATATTTTCGAGTGCGTCGAGAAAAGTTACAACTACCTCGTCGGAAATGGCCTGGCCGCGGGAAACAAATAGCGAGCGCAACGACTCGCCGACCTATCATCTGAATTATGTCACACTCGGCCATTCAACCCATGAATATCGGCATCATCGGCTGCGGGAATATTTTCGGTGCTTATGCCAAAGGCTGCGCGATGTTCAGGATGCTGCATCTGAAATCCTGCGCGGATATCAATCCGGATGCGGCCGCTGCAAAGGCCAAGGAGTATGACCTCAAGGCGACGAGCATTTCCGAGCTTCTGGCCGATCCATCGATCGATCTGGTGATCAACCTCACCGTGCCCAAGGCTCACGCGAAGGTCAGCATGGAAATCCTCCGGGCCGGCAAGCACGTTTACAGCGAAAAGACTCTGGCGCTCGATGTTGCTTCAGGAACATCGTTGCTGGATTACGCGGCGCAAAAAAACCTTCGCGTCGGCTGCGCGCCCGACACCTTTCTCGGCGCCGGTCTCCAGACGGCCAGAAAGTTGATTGATGACGGCTGGGTCGGACGCCCGCTTTCCGCCACCGCATTCCTGCTGGCATCGGGCCCCGAGTCTTGGCATCCGAACCCCGCATTTTTCTACGAACAGGGAGCGGGGCCGATGTTCGACATGGGCCCTTACTACATCACTGCGCTCGTCCACCTGCTTGGTCCGGTCGCGGCGGTCTGTGCCATGACCTCGACACCGCGCCCGGAACGCATGGCCACATGCAAAGAGCAGTTCGGCAAGATGTTGCCTGTCGAAGTTCCAACGCATTACAGCGGGAGTCTCCTGTTCGCCAGCGGGGCCGTGATCACCATGGCCGTCAGCTTCGATGTCGTCGCCGACACACGTTTCAAAAGTCCCATCGAGATTTACGGTTCCGAGGGCAGCTTGGGAGTGCCCGATCCGAACACTTTCGACGGACCGGTCAGCCTTTGCCGCTCCCGAGCGAAAGAATGGCAAGAGATCCCGCTCGCCTTCAACTACGCGGAGAATTCACGGGGCATCGGCGTCGCGGACATGGTCCACGCCATCCGCTCGGGCCGTCCCCATCGCTGCGACGGGAACCTCGCCCTGCATGTGCTGGAGGTCATCACAGCATTCGAGAAATCAAGCAGCAACCGCTCTTGGATACAAATCCACAACAACTGTGCCAAACCCGCACCCCTTCCCACGGGGCTGACGCTTGGACTGTTGGACGACTGACAATCCCGCGCATTCTGCTCAAAGAGATAGAGCGGTTTTGTAAAAGTTGTAGCCGTTGCGCCATCTGCTGCGCGTGCCATTGGCCGACGTCCGCTTGATCAACTCCTGCGCATCATCAGGACCATTGTTGCCGCCGACAGCGCGAGCAGCGCGTAGGTGGTCGGCTCGGGGATGATGGACATGATTTGCGGGGAGTAAAAAGAAAGGTCGGCCGAATAAGTGACGTTGCCATAAATGGCATTTGTCGTCGCAGAGGGCTGCCCGCTATAGCCTCCGACGCCGAACATCACGCCGCCCAACTCCCAAGCGGACTCCCTTTTGGTGAAGACCGCTCCGCCCGAATCGCCGAGAACCGCCTGAGCCTCGTTACTCGCGAAGAAGGAGTCCGTGAATGTCGTGGAGAAGGATTTCACATCCGGTGATCCATCGGCGCTTACCCAGAAATCGGTCGAACTGACTGTATTGGTCCCCCAGCGCAGGGTTTGGCTCTCCAAAGTCTGGTAACCCGCGGCATTACCGCTGGAGGAAACCACCGTCCAAGTCCACGGTGTGGTGGCCTGGTTGACATTCCACTCGGTGAAAGCTCCGCGATCGCGTCCGGCGCCGATCATGGTGACGGCCGTGCCCAGCGTCGGCGCCGACGAGGCGAGGGTAAGCGGTCCGAGTCCAGCCGGTGTCGAGGCGAGTTGGAACATGATGAGGTCCGTGAATACCGTCCTGCCGGGTGCATTGTTGGTCAGCTGCACGAGCGTGTTGGTCAATGCGTTATAAGAAACTCCCGCAAAAGAAATGCTGCCGACGCCGACGTGCGCCGCAGTGAGCACCCATCCGGCGCCGAGGTAGATGCCGCTCGCCCCGTTGAGAACGCCGACGTTTGCCCATCCGGGATCGTCACTCGGTGCATTGGTGTTGCCGGTGCCGCTCGCGGTATTGATCACCACAGCCTGCGCCGCGGGTGACAGGGCAACAACCAACGCGATAAGGACGGGCAGCAACCTGAAATTCACGGCGGGAATTTGCGCCGGATCGTCGGATGGCGCAACCCGCAACTTGATCGTTCCGGGGAATCGTTGTGCTCGATCCATTTCTCGGCGGCGGAACAACAGCCGAATCAGCCGAGGCGCTCGGACGCCAGTGGACCGGCATCGAACTCAATCCCGATTACATCCAAATCGCCAAGCAGCGCATCGATCGCATGTTGGCCGACCCAAAGCCTAGCTGTTTCGTGAGCCTCTGAGTGCTTGTTGTCTCAAAACCGCGCGAGCAGCGGGATTGTTCAGCGCCTGCGTTTTAATTCGGGTTTGCGCTCGTAGCAAAGCCAGTCGCTGTAACCTGCCCAGCCTTTCGCTGGATAGGTTCGCTCAGGATGGTAAGGAATGTCTTGCGGCTTTGGAGGTTGTGTTCGGAAAAAGTCGCCGCGGCAATAGTCTCTCCACTCGTGCTCACCTCGCAAGCCAAGTGTGCGAGCGAAAGCCCTCGCTTTTATAAACGACCGATACTTTCGCAAGCGGGGAGCCACAGTTCCCGTGCCGAGCCAATCACCGAATCCCGCCCACCCCTTGCGGGCATATGTTTGGTTGGGGCAAACTGGAATATCGGAAGGCAAGGTGCCCTTGCTCCGTAGGCGGCCTTTGCAAAACGCTCGCCATTCTGTGCCGCTTTTGAGATTGAGGCTGCGAGCGAAAGCCCTTGCACTCCTAAACGTGCGATATTTTTTCAACTGATCCGCAACTCTACCGGTGCCGAGCCAATCGCCAAGCCCAGCCCAGCCGTTGCCGACATATATGTTCCAAGGACTTGCAGGGATATCAGGAGGCAACATCGACTGGCCGGGCAGGTTACTTTTGCATAGCGCGTTCCACTCGGACCTGCTTTTCAGCTTGAGTCGACGCACGAAAGCTCTCGCTTCTTTGAAGGATCGATACTTTCGTAAGCGAGGAGCCACAGTTCCCGTGCCGAGCCAATCACCGAATCCCGCCCACCCCTTGCGGGCATATGTCTGGCTGGGAGTAGCGGGAATATCTGCAGGCAAAGTTCCCTTATTCGGGAGGCGACCTTTGCAAAAAGCTATCCACTGCAACTGGCTTTTGAGTTTAAGACCGTGAGCGAAAGCCCTTGCACTCCTAAACGTGCGATATTTTTTCAACTGATCCGCAACTCTACCGGTGCCGAGCCAATCGCCAAGCCCAGCCCAGCCGTTGCCGGCATATGTATTCCAGGGATTAGCCGGAATGTCATCCGGTAAGGTCCCCTTAGATGGATAAAGGCCTCTGCTATAGTTATCCCACTGGGTTCTATTCAGTAACTTAAGTTTGCGCACAAAGGCTCTTGCGCTTTTGAACGAACGATATTGGCGCAATCGAGGAGCAACGGTTCCCGTGCCGAGCCAATCACCAAAACTAACCCAGCCTTTGTTTTTATATATCAAGTGAGGAGACGCTGGAATATCGGCAGGTAAGGACCCCTTTTGAGGATGAAGCCCTTTGCAGAACTCTCTCCATTCAGAAACATTTTTTAGAGCTATACGGCGAGCGAATACCCTTGCCATATGAAAGGGACGATATTGGCGCAATTGAGGGGCTATATTTCCCGTCCCAAGCCAATCACCCATTCCTTTCCAGCCTTGGCCCGAGTATGTCTTGGCGGGGTTGGTTGGAACGTCAGCAGGCAGTCTGTGTTTACAGTCCAGTAGACCTTTACAAAGTTCGCGCCACTCCTTCTCATTTCTCAAGCCGAGGCTGTGAACAAATGTGCGCGCTTCCTCGAACGGCTGCCAGGATAGTTTAGCCAGATGAGTCCAGCACTTGAGTTCGATGTCTTTTGCAAAGTTTTCCAGATTGACTCGCTTTGCGAGTTTCTGGTCGATATCGAATACAACGGTTCCGCCTGTGCTTCGTCGTTTGCCCTGCGAAACAGCGCGGAAATATTCGATGATACGGTCGTCGTTGGCCGCCAGCGCGCGCAGCGTTGTGAGGATTTCTTGAAATTCCTCCGAATCGAAAATGTCATCCGGCGTGGCCTTCGCATCGTGCAGGATCGGCACGATCACATAGCCCATCTTCTTGCCTTTGGCCGGACGTAAGGCGCGTCCGACAGCCTGCACGATATCCACCGCACTGCGCCGCGGATCGGCGAACATCACGCAATCGATATCTGGCACATCAACGCCTTCGGTCAGGCATCGCGCATTGGTAATGAGCGCGCGCTCCGTCTCAGCGAATTCCTTCACCACCCGCGCACGGGTTCCCGTTGGGGTTTGCCCCGATACATGGAAGGTCTCGACCGCCCCATGCTTCCGGTATGCACGGTTGTAAGCATCGTTGTGTTCCTTGAAGACCTCGGCCCGCCGGATGCTGCTGTGGAACGAAACAGCGTGGCGGATCGGATACTTCTGCATGGCTTTGCGCAGAGCGACCAGAGCTGCCAGCATCTCGGCTTCGATCTCCTTGGTCCATTTGCCTTTGTCCGGCCGCACGAAGACATTTTTGCGGATCAGCTCGGCCACTTCTTCGCGCGAAACGAGGATCGTGACGATGCGGTAGTCGCTTAGGATGACCGGCTTTTCTTCGAGCGCGCGCTTGAAGCTCAGCAGATGGAAGGTGTCTCCATAGACCGCAGCATCATCCATGCTCAAAATCTTGTCACCCTTACCGCGATAGCGCCGCTCGGTCGCCGTCATGAAAATGCGGCGCTTCACCGGAAGATTCTTCTCGTGCAGAAGATGGGAGAAAAGCTTCGCCCCGTCACCGACCGTTTTGTGCGCCTCGTCCATGAGGCCGAGGTCGAAAGCAAACTTCGCCTGCCGCGCTGCCTTCGCAATCGCTGCGCCACTCTGATACGTGGTGAAGACCACGGTGAGTCCGGGCTTTTTCTGCTTCAGCCATGACGCGATTTCTTTCGTATCGGTAAGACACGGGACACCGAGGTCCTGACGCAGCACGGCCACATCGTCCTGATCCACACGTCCGGCCGAGTCATCGCTGCACACGCAAATCCATTCCACCTTGTCGCCGTGGGCCATCGATTCCCGCAGCCACACTTTCAGCGTCTGACGAATCAGCGCCAGACTCGGCACCGCAACGAGAATCCGTTTCGCCTTCAGATCGCGTGCGATCCAGTAGGCAGTGAGGCTCTTGCCCGAGCCGCACGGACTGATCAGCTTGCCGCGCTTCTGCTTCTTGCCGACAAAATGCTTCCGCGCATCGGCGATGGCCTTCTTCTGGTGCGGACGCGGCTTGAGCGGCGCAAGTTTGACCGGTTTGTGTCCGAGCAACTTGCGCAGCCGTGCGAAAAATTCCTCATCGAGACTTTGCCAGACATCAAGCGCGCAAAAACCGATACGGTCTTGGTGTTTGAGAACGTGCGTGATCCGTTCCGTCGTCGAGCAGACGAGTCCGAACGAAATATGCCGGCAAATGCCGAAGGCGAGTCCGGTAAAAGTGGAGATCTCCCGCCACGGCACCGGCCGCGTCGTGTTCTCGCGGTATTTGCATTGAATGGCCCAGAACTCGCCGGTGTTTGTTTCGGCGATAAGGTCGATGCCTTGGTCGTTGCCCGGCAGCTTCAGCTTCTTGCGCAGGGCGGACGGCACTTCGTCCAGCAGCCAGACCTTGCGCAGCTTCGTCGCATATTCCGGATCGAGCAGCAGATAGGCCCGGACAAGATGCTCGAAGAGATCGCCCTTCTCTTTTTCCGACTTCTTGGCCAGAGCGCGGCGGAAAGCGTCCCACGACGAACACTTCGCCACCACATCGCGCAGGAAAGGAGATTTCATGAGACGCGGGAATTATTCCCGAATCTGGAAGCACGTCAGAGCAAAAATCGCGTCATACGATTTCCAAAATTTCTCAGAGGGCAGCGGCCGGCCGGTGATATGGAAGCCTCAGCAGTCAGACTTGTCCGGCCAGCGTCTGAGCCAGTTCCAGCAGATGTTCGTGCCGTGCGAGGCCGCGGATGAACCGATCGGGAATACCCGCAAGACCGGTCTGTGCTCCGACGAGAGTGCCCGTGAGTATGGCTCGAGCTTGGTTCTGTCCGCCGCCATTGACGGCGTGAAGCACGGCAGATTCGAAGTCATTGTGGAAACGGGCGGCAAGGTAGTAGGCCGCGGGCAGTTGGTGGTAGATGGCACACGGCATGCCATAGACAACGGACACCTTCGATGCCGGCTCGATGCGAATGGCGGGATCCGCGGCGGCGGCCGCCACGCACGAAGGAGTGATCAATGCATCCGGTGATGCGAAGCGACCGGCGCGCGGCGCCTCGGGCTCGCCCGGCCTCGGAGGCTGCAGGTTCTCGCTGGTGACCGAGTGGAAAGGGAGTTGTCCGCTTCGCACCATGCCCAGCAGCGTATCCGTGATCGTGGCGTCCAGCTTATGGCCGCGCACGAGAAGGCCGAGCACGGCGCAATAGGCCACGGTCATGGCAAGGACGGTGCCGTCGGATTGCGTCAGCGCGGCATTTACCGTCACCGACTCTGCGAGCTGGCGCATGTCGGATGCGTAGCGCACGCCGAGAACGAACGTCCGCTCGGCGGCTTCCGTCGTGTCCGCGTTTCCCGCGGTCTGGCCCCACGGGAGATTTTCTTTCACTCGCTTGCGCCACGCTTCGCGGATCGATTGGCTCGTGTAACCGCCGGGTCCGCTGAAAGGAGTGCCGTCGAGGAGCGGAAAAAGTTCCCCATCGAGCTTGCGGCAGAAATCGGCTTCATCGTAGGCGCCCTTTTCCGCGACCGAACGCAACAGCAACTCGGTGATGAATCCCGCTTGGGAAGAGTCGCCGGCTTTCAAACCCGCATGATAGCGTCCGGGCTTGGGATCGGTGTAGTCCGAGATCCAATCGCCGTAAACGCGGCGCATCTCGTCGAGGTCGTAATACCAATGCGGTCCCAACGCGACCGCGTCGCCGATGAAGGCACCCATGATCGCGCCCGCCGCGCGGTCTTGCATGTCGGAATGCGCGGCAGTCATTGCCCGCTCGCGGTCGCGGCAACTACTTAGCGAAGATCGCTTTGAGGTAGTTTTTTTGTCCGACCAGAACGACGAGGGCGAGGATGGCGATAAGCACCGAAAGCCCATGATCGGCCTGTTTGATGAGCACGTGGAAAAGCAGGATGTTCACCACGATCGGTCCGAGCAGCGTGAGGGCGAGATTGGTGAAGCGTCCGGAAAGCAGTAGCACGGCCGAAACCAACTCGAGCACTTTCACCAGTGTGAGGAAGCCCGAGCCGTAAATCGCGCCCATGAATCCCGCGGCCAGACTTTCCGCAGCGGGGGCGGGAATCGGGATGAATTTGAGCCAGTAGTTGAGGGAGAAAACGAGGAAGATCACTCCGAGGAGAATGCGGGCGGTGGTGAAGAGGTGTTTCATGGGAGTTTAGTTGCGGAGGATAATCCCCCGATTTCCCGGTTTTTGTAAAGGCCGAGCAAACCGGTGGGGCCGCGAAATCAGGATGCGCGCCGTCGGACCGATGCAAGGGCTAGCAGCAGGCCGCCAAGGGCCAGCAGCGCCCATGTGCGCGGTTCCGGGACGGCCTCGAAACCGATCTGCCCGTCCTGCAAGTTGTAGATCACGTCGTATTGCTGGAAGAGGGAGATGCCGGAGTTGAGATAGAACAGCGTGTTGTTGGTCTTGTTATCCTGAACAGACACTTGCCCTGCAGTGGTGACGAATTCGAAAAATTCAGAATTTGTGCCACCGAGGGTCATTCCGGAAAGCCCGAAGTCCGCTCCGGCCACGAGGTGGCCCTTGCCTTCGCTATTGGTGGTGTAAAGCGCTTCGGGAATTCCCCCGACGTCCGCATTATGGATTGTCGTGCTCGCGCCGGTGTCGGTGGTAATTCCGAGGTTGGTGGTGAAGTTGGTCGTCGCATTGCTGATCGTCATGTTCGCGTTGAACACCTGCTCGGAATAAAAAAGCGATCTGCTGTTGGTGAAGGTGGAACCGGGCGGGGCGTTGGTGTCGGCATTCATCCCGAAGTAAAAAGCAGACGCGCTGTTGGTGTCCGCTGCGGTCAGTCCGATTTGCATGTATGGGCTGTCGCCGTATGCGCGGATGCGGAATCCGGGAGCAATGCCATTGGTGAAGCTCAGCTGGGCGATCAGGTTGACAATCCCGCTGTGCGTGTAGGCCAGATTCATGCCGAAGTCGCCGTAAAAGGCCTCATCGACAGGCGGTGTATTCGTGGTGCCTTCGCCACCGGGTGTCCACAGAGCCGCCCCGCCACTGGTGGTGTTGGTGATGGATGTCATTTGTCCCACGCGCAAATCGCCCGCCGTGGTGACCAGCGGGCTGCTGCTGTTGTGATCCGAAAAAAGTGAAACGGAAGCCGTGACGATCGCTCCTTGGTATTGGATCCCGCTGTCGTAAGTGTTGGTCACATCACTCCCGGTGTAGGAGAAGTTTGTGCCCCACCACCGGGACTTGTTTGTGTCGGCCGACGCATAGGCCGCGTAGAACCCGCCGCCGCCGGTGTCGAATTCGAAAATCTGCGGTGTGCTGCCGCCGCCGAGCGAAGCGTAGATGCCGAGTTTTTGCCCGCCCGAAGCGATGGTCTTGTAATGAAGCGGAACGATCACCGTATTCGAGATGACTGATTGCGCGCCGAGCCGGACCGGCAGCGCAAAAAGGGCGGCAATGAGCAGGTGGCGCAAGGACTTCACGAGACGCTTAAATTGCCTGCGGCTTCCTCGTTTTCCAAAGGAGAAAGATTCCGAAGAGGGGCATGAAAATATCGCACCAAAACATGACTCCGGCATTTCCGGGGGCGAAATCGTGTGCTGTCACCATCTGGTAAATGTGGCCGCTGGCCGCGCCCCACATGAAACACGCGAGGGCGGCGATGATGCCGATGCGCAGGTCGCGGCTTCCGCGCGAGGCCATGAAACCGAGCACGGCATAACCCAGGCTGGCCCAGCCGACCTCGGCTTGGAAGGGGCTCTGGGCCCAGCCGATAAACTTGGCCGCCATATCCCCGAAAAACACATGGCATACGAAGTTGTAGAAAAACGTGACGCCGATGCCGAAGAAGAGGAACCAGCGCAAAACGGCTTCGGCTGATCTGCCGCGCGGGCGCGGTGCCGGTGTTTTGAGAATTTGCACGCCCGCGGCGATCAATCCGAGAACGGTGAAAGTGAGCGGAAAATTCGAAAGGGCGAATGTCACGAAGGCGTCCATAGTCGCCACAAGCTAGCTCTCTTCCTGTCTCGGGGAAAGATTCAGCTCCAAGGCACCCAACGCGCGGTCGATCACGGCTCGGCTGGTTTCCACTTCGTCCTGCAAGACGATGTTGGCGCCCGCATCGGCCAGGCTCCCGGCCTCGTTGCTGAAGGCGGTCCGTGCGATGATGGTGATGGCGTGGTTGCGCTCGCGGACGAGGTGCATGGCGGAGGAGACGGCGGACGTTGCCGGAAAGGTGAAGGCGACGAGCCGCGCCTCGCTGACGTTGACCAAGTCCCAGACGTCCGGCTGGCTGGCATCGGCAAAGAGCGCGGCCTGGCCTTCGCTCTGCAGCTTCCGGATCGTGTCGGCGTTGAGATCGATGACCACGCTGGCAACGCCCTGATCCGTGAGCGCTTTGACCAGCGCCTGACCGACGGGTCCGTAACCGCAGATGATCGCGTGTTCGGACAGGGGGGCGGACTGCGCCGCGACGCTCTCGGTGTGCCGCTGACGATGCAGAAAATTCGGGCAAAATCGTTCGAGAAACGTCCAAATCCGCGGCGCGCGATCCATGAGCACCGGCACCATGGCCATGGACAGTGCCATGGCGGCGAGCAACGGCTGGTTGGCATTGCCGGCCCAATCGGTGAGCTGCGAAGTTTTACCCATCAGCACCAGGGAAAACTCGCCTGCACTTCCGAGGCCGATTCCGGCGGTTGTGGCGGCACGCCAGCTCAGGCCCAGGAGACGCGCGATGACTCCTATGAGGAGCGTTTTTCCCGCAAGCAGAAGAACGGTGATGGAGAGCACGAGGATCCACGCATCCGCGACTTGCCCGAGGTTGATGCCCAGCCCGACCGAAACGAAGAACAGCGTGAGGAAGAGGTCCTTGAACGGTCCGACCTCCGACATGATTCGGTGCTTATACATGCACTCGCTCACCGCGACGCCGGCTACGAAGGCGCCGAGCACGAGGCTCAGATCCATCAGCGCCGCAAGGTAGGCGACACCGATGCAGAGCCCCGCGACCGTGAGGGTGAAAAGCTCGCGGCTGCGTGTCTGCGAGACTGCATGGAGAACGTGCGGGATGACAAAGCGTGCGAGCAGGACGGCCGCAAGAATGAAGAGCGCCCCTTGGACCGCGGTGAAGATCAACTGCGGTCCCATGGGGTGCGCCGCGCCGTCTCCGAACATCGCCGGAAGGAGGACAAGGAAGGCGATGACAAACAGGTCCTGCATGATGGCGATGGCCAGGGCGAGCCGCGCGCCGGAACTCGCGGCGATCCCCATGTCGTGGTAAAGTTTGATGCTGATCGCGGTCGAACTCATCGCACAGGCGACGGCCACGACGACGACCTGGGTCCAAGGGAATCCGAAATACGCCCATGCGGCGGCACCGGCCGCGGCCATGGTGATCGCGATCTGGGCCGCTCCTCCCCGGAAAGCGAAGCGACGCAGATGTTTGAGTTCTTTGAGCGAGAACTCCATGCCGATGACGAAAAGCAGGAGCATCACGCCGAACTCGGAGACGCGGTTGATGGCGGCGGTCGCGTCCTCACCTGCCAGCATATCGAGCAGTCCGGTGTTGGAGATGGCGATGCCGCAAAGGAAATATCCGACCAGCAGCGATTGCCGCAGCCGCAGCAAAATCAGCGACACCGCGACCACCCCGACCAGCATCAGCGCTATGAGAGAAAACATCGGCGGCAAGTCGGCGGTCGCAAGGGGAAGCAATGGCAGGTCCTGCACAGCCCGGATTATCCGTGCGGGCGGTGGACGAGGCCAGCGAACAACTCATCGAAAGAATTGCGCGCGGGGCTGGCCGGCATACATTAATCCGGCATGGAAGAAACGGCCCGGCACCCGCTGGAATCGGAGGCTTACCCGATTCAGTTGCCCGCCCGCAGGGCGTCCAGCCTTGGAGAACGCATCGGGGCGCTGCACGGCCAACTCCGCCGCGTGGTGCCGGAAGTCGATCGCATGGCCTGCGCCCTCTACGACCCCGAGATGGATCTGCTGAAGACGTTCGTCAACAGCACGGTCGGTGGCGAGCCGCTCAAGACCTACCAATACAAGCTTTCCGAAAGCCCGAGCCTGATGGCCTTGAAGATGGAGGGCAAATCGCGCGTGATCGAAGATATTTCGACCGAGCTGAAGAGCGAGACCGAGCACACGCGCTGGGTCAAAAGCATGGGCTACCGGTCGTCATACACCGTGCCGATTTACCACCAGGGCGTCTTCGAGGGATTCCTGTTCTTCGACTCGTGCGTGCCCGGGCTTTTCACGCCGGAGGTCGTGCACCGACTGGAGGTTTACGTGAACCTGATCATGCTGATGGTGAGCCACGAGGTGACCACCATCCAGGCGCTGACCGGATCCGTGCGCGTGGCCCGCGACTTCACCAACCTGCGCGACGAAGAAACCGGCTCGCACTTGGAGCGCATGTCGCGGTTTTGCCGGCTCATCGCGCGGGGTCTCGCCAAGAGCCACAACTTGTCCGACGAATTCATCGAGCAATTGTTTTTGTTCTCCCCGCTGCACGACATCGGCAAGGTCGGAATTCCCGACGCGGTGCTGCGCAAGCCGGGCAGTTTCACGCCCGAGGAGCGCAAGATCATGGAGACCCACGTCGATCTCGGCGTCAAAATGATCGAGCGGCTGGTGGACGACTTCAACCTGCGCACGGTGGCGGGGGTGGACATCCTGCGCAACCTGGTGGCCGGCCATCATGAATTTCTCGACGGCAGCGGCTATCCGGAACGGAGGAACAACGGCCACATCCCGATCGAGGCGCGCATTGTCACCGTGGCGGATATTTTCGACGCGCTGACGAGCCGGCGTGTTTACAAAAGCGCGTGGAGCATCGACGAAGCGCTCGAGACGTTGGACAAAATGGCGGCGGAGGGAAAAATCGACGCGCACTGCGTTGCCGCTTTGCGGGCGGACAAAGAAGAAGCCGCTCGCATCATCGAGCGGTTCGGCGAAGCAGAAGTTTGAGGTTGGAAATGTGGTCGGCCGGGACGCCGGCCGTCGGTCCGCTGAGGCCAGCGGACCCAACCGTAACACAGTTTACACCAGCTGGTGGCTTTCCGGCTGGAGGACGACTTCGGCCAGCACAAGGTGCGGTGGCGCGTCGATGGCCTGCATGATGAGATCCGCCGCGGTCGGCAGGGGAATCATTTTGTCGCGTTGCACAGCCATGTTAATGCCGTCCCAGAACGGCGAGTCAACTCCGCCCAGAAAAAACAGGCAGAACCGGACGCCGCTGCGCGCGTATTCCTGCGCAAAGGTTTTGATCAGGCCGGTCACGCCGAACTTGCTGGCGATGTAAGCCGCCGCGTTTTTCATCACCGCTTTTCCGAGAATGCCGGGAAGCGTGATGAAAAGGCCGTGCTTCTGCGCGGCCATCGCTTTGCATGCTTCGCGCGCGACAAGAAACGTGCCGCGGAGGTTGGTGTTCACAACCTTGCTAAATTCCGCGTCCGTTGTCTCGGCCGCGGGCTTGATAAGTCCGATGCCGGCGCAATGGATGACGCAATCGATGCCGCCCATGGATTCGCAGGCCTTGGCCACGAGCGCCTCGGCTGCGCCCGGTGAAGTGATGTCGGAAGCGACCGTTTCGACCGCGGTCGCCCCTGTGCAGGCGGCGGCGACTTCGGAGAGTTTGCCCTCGGAGCGTCCGGAGAGGACGAGCTTTGCGCCGCGCGCGGCGAGGCGCAGGGCCAGTTCGCGCCCGATTCCGCTCGAGGCGCCGGTGATGAGGAATTTGTCCATGGTGGCGGGGTTGCGTATGCGAATTGTTTTCGACTGTAGCGCCGGCGTCGCGGCCGATCGATCGATAAAACGACCGGCACTACACAAGGCTCACGAATCCTGCAATTTGAGTTTCGAGAGGATGCTGAAGTCTTCGAGGGTGGTGGTATCGCCTTTGACATCGCTGCCGCTGGCAATTTCCTTGAGCAGGCGGCGCATGATTTTGCCGCTGCGCGTCTTGGGCAGGGCTTCGGCGAAGTGGACGTCGTCCGGCTTGGCAATGGCCCCGATGGCGTTGCCGACGTGTTTGCGCAATTTTTCGCGCAAATCCACGCTCGGTTTTTCGCCTTCCTTCAGCGTCACGAAGGCGACCACGCCCTGGCCTTTGATTTCGTCGGGGCGCCCGACCACGGCGGCTTCGGCCACTGCTTGATGGGAGACAAGGGCGCTTTCGATTTCCGAAGTGCCGAGGCGGTGTCCGGCGACATTGAGGACATCGTCGATGCGGCCCACGATCCAGAAATAGCCGTCCTTGTCGCGACGGGCGCCGTCGCCGGTGAAGTAAAAACCCGGAATTTCGCTCCAGTAAGTTTTTTTATACCGCGCGCGGTCGCCGTAAATCGTGCGAAGCATGGAGGGCCACGGTTTGCGCACCACGAGTTTGCCGCCGATGTTTGGTCCGACTTCCTTGCCGTGGTCGTCGACGATGGCGGCGTCGATGCCGAAGAACGGCAGCGTGGCCGTGCCGGGCTTGAGCGGGGTGGCGCCGGGCATGGGGGAAATCATGATCGCGCCGGTTTCGGTCTGCCACCACGTGTCCACGATCGGACAACGCCCTCCGCCGATTTTTTTATGATACCACATCCACGCCTCGGGATTGATCGGTTCGCCGACCGTGCCGAGGAGACGGAGCGAGGAAAGATCGTGCTTATCGACCCATTCATCGCCCCATTTGATGAAGGCGCGGATGGCGGTCGGCGCAGTGTAGAAAACGGTCACGCCGTAATTCTGGATGATGCGCCAGAAGCGGTCCGGGTCGGGCCAGTTGGGTGCACCTTCATACATGAGGCAGGTCGCTCCGTTGGCCAGAGGACCGTAGACAAGATAGCTGTGGCCGGTGATCCAGCCGACATCGGCCGTGCACCAGTAGATGTCGTCCTCGCGCAGGTCGAAAATGTATTTCGTCGTGGAGTAAGCCTGCGTGAGGTAGCCGGCCGAGGTGTGGAGGATGCCTTTTGGTTTTCCGGTCGAGCCGCTGGTGTAGAGGATGAACAGCGGATGCTCGCTGTCGAAGTGCGTGACGGGGCAATCGGCGTTGACGTAGTCCAATTCGCGGTGCCACCAGACGTCGCGTCCTTCCTGGATGTGGATCTCGTTGTTGGCGCGCCGGAGGACGATCACTTTCTTCACCGTTGTCTCGCCGGCCAGTGCGGCATCGACATTGTGTTTGAGCGGCACGATGGCACCGCGCCGGTAACCGCCGTCGGCCGTGACCACGCATGTGGCGCCGCTGTCGGCAATGCGGTCGCGGATGCTGTCCGCGCTGAACCCGCCGAAGATCACCGAATGCACGGCGCCGATGCGGGCGCAGGCGAGCATGGCCACGGCGGCCTCGGGAACGAGAGGCATGTAGATGATGACGCGGTCGCCTTTTTTGACGCCGTTGCGTTTGAGCACGTTGGCGAAGAGGCAGACTTCGCGGTGCAGCTGTCCGTAGGTGAGGGTGCGCTTTTCGCCCGGCTCACCCTCCCAGATGATGGCGGCCTTGTTCTTGCGATGGCTGGCAGCGTGGCGGTCCACGCAGTTTTCCGCGACGTTGATGGTGCCTCCTTCGAACCAGCGCGCAAACGGCGCCGTCCATTTCAGGACGGATTTCCATTTGCGTCCCCATTGCAGTTCGGAGGCTTCGGCACCCCAGAATTTCTGCGGGTTTTTCACCGATGCTGCGTGCAGGCGCTTGTAGTCCGCCATGCTTTTGATCCGCGCGCTCTTGCTGAATGCGCGGGATGGTTTGATGACGCGTGTTTCGACGAGGCGGGATTCGATGTTCTGGCTCATCAGGAAAAGGGAAGGTCGGCGAGTTTTACGGAAGGGCCCGCGCAGTCACAACCGAAAAAGCTGCGTCTGGACGAGCGGTTCCGCGAGGGTTGCGGCGCGTCCGGGAACAAACCGGAACCGGCGGTCATAGCCGCCGCGCCCGTGTTGCCGGCAGCAGGAAAGGCAGGCCTCGGCGCGACGGAACGGCCGCACGCGTGCGACTTCCCTTCGGCAATTCGGGCAGTGGTAAACGTATCTGCGCTCCACGCGGCGCGGAACCGCGAGCGGCAGAGTATGGCAGCGTTTTTCTTCCGCGAGACCGAGATCGCGGCAGGCCTCGCGCCATTCCCGGCCGTGCGGGTGGAGCATCCGCCGCGGATGGCGGGCATGGGCGACCAGATGGGCGAGTTCATGCAGAAAGGTGCGCGTCAGCTCGCCCGGAAAGGCGAGAAGGCGCGGGTTGAGGAGAATCAGCCAGGAGTCGATGCGGGCCAATCCGGCCGTGGTGCGGAGCCGCGCGTGCCAATGAAGCGTCACCCTCGCTCCGAGAACCGGCAGTTCCAACCGCCGCGCCCATTCCCGTGCGTCCTGCTCGAGGCGGCGAAGGATTTCCGCCGGATGGGTCGTGCAGGGTTCGCTTGGAAGCGCGTGCATCGCGGCCTAGATGGAAAAATCCGGAACGTCGGACTTGGACGTTTTAGCTACCACGCGGACTTGGGCCTCCACGTTGTAAACGAGCGAGTTGGGAGGCACGCTGTGCATGAGGAAAACGTTCCCGCCGATGGTGCTGTTGCGCCCGATCACCGTTTCGCCGCCGAGGACCGTGGCGTTCGGGTAGATGGTGACGCCGTCTTCGACATCGGGGTGGCGTTTGCCGCCCTTGATGATGTGGCCGTCTTCGTCCTTGGCGATGCTGCGCGCGCCGAGGGTGACGCCGTGATAAAGCTTCACCCGCGCGCCGATGCGGCAGGTTTCACCGATCACCACGCCCGTGCCGTGGTCGATGAAGAAGTGGCTGCCGATGACCGCGCCGGGATGGATGTCGATGCCAGTTTGGCCATGGGCCCACTCGGTCATCATTCGCGGCACCAGCGGGATTTCGTGGCGGTATAGAAAATGGGCGACGCGTTGGATGGCGATGGCCTCGATGAAAGGATAGGAGAGGATGATCTCGTCGTTCGTGCGCGCCGCGGGGTCTCCCTCGTAGGCGGCCTCGACGTCCGTCCCCAACACGGCGCGGATTGCAGGCAATTCATCGAACAATTTCGCGACCGTGGCCCCGGGATCACCGCTGCCGGCCGCCACCGCCTGGAAGGCCCGCCGGAAGTCCTCGGCCAATCCCGCGACGCGCTCGCGAGTGACTTCCAACAAATCCAGTCTGCCGATGGCCCCGCCATCGTGGTAGCCGGGGAAAAGCACCTGCATCAGTCCCGTGCAGAGCGAGGCGATTTCCGGCTTGGAGGGAAGACCGGGATCCTCGGCGATGTTGATGCCCTTGTGATCGCGATAAGAATCCAGCAGTTTTTGCGCCCACTCGTTCGATTGCACGTCCATCCCCGCGAAGCATGAACTTCCCATCTGCCCGTGTCCAGAAGGCATATAGGAATTCTACGTTGTGAATTATATTGCCTGCCGCGAGGGAAGATATAGAACTGGGATCCACCATGTTGACCATCAACACATCCACACTACGTCGCGCGCTCGATCTCCAGGAACGGATCGAAGGACTGCAGCGCGAATTATCCCGCGTCCTCGGCAAAAATGCCGCCCTCTCCGGTCTTGTCGGCGAGGTCACGGGCCTGTCGTTGCCTGCGCGTCGCGGACGCAAACCCGGGCGCAAAAAAGCCGCCGGCCGCAAGGCGGGCCGTCCGGCCAAAAAAGCTGCCGAGAGCGGACGCGGCAAGAAACGCACCTCGCCGTTCAAAGGCAAGAAGCGTCCCTCCTCGCCGAGCGGTCCTCTGGCCCCGGCGGTGATCAAAGTCATGAAACGTGCCGGCGGCCCGATGAATGTCGATGCCGTCCTGCAGGGCCTCAAGAACAACAAATACGTTTGGAACGTTTCCGATCCGAAAAAGAATCTCGCCGCGCGCATCTATACGCTGCCGGGCGTGAAGAAAGTCGGACCCGGTTTGTTCGCGCTCAAAAAATAGGCG
The DNA here is from genome assembly GCA_018883245.1 of Chthoniobacterales bacterium. Lineage (NCBI taxonomy): Bacteria > Pseudomonadati > Verrucomicrobiota > Spartobacteria > Chthoniobacterales > Chthoniobacterales bacterium. The sequence continues at coordinate 146,413 of VEQL01000001.1, read as the reverse complement.
CCGGACGAAAACGAATCACCAAAGGCGGGGAGCAATCCCCGCCTTTTTCATTTCCCGAGAGCGTCGGCGAAACGCTTGCGCAGATCGTCCCACGACTCCGTGCCGACAGCCACGCGGAGCAGATTCGGATCGATGCCGCAGCGGGCCGCCCAATCGAGTTCGTGGTAGTGCGCGAGTTGCACATAGGGGCAGACGAGCGTGTAGGAGGCGCCGAGGCTGATGCCGCGACTGACCGCGAGCTGTTCGTAGATTCGCGGTGAATTTGCGGCGGCATCGCGCGGCAGGAACGAAACGACCGCGCCGAAGCCGCCTCCGGGTTTGGCGAGCTGCGCGTAAACGGGCGAAGGATCCAAGCCCGGATACCAGACTCGTTCCACCGCGGGATGCGGGCGAAGGAAACGTGCGAGTTCCAAGGCGTTCGCGTTGGCCGTTTTCATGCGTTCTTCAAAATCGCGTGAATTTTTTTCCAGCGCCTGCAAGTCGCGCATGTAGATGCCGCCCGATTGCGTGTCGGGCGGCCGTTCCCCGAAAATTCCGCGCGGATTGACCGTCAGCGCGCCGGCCATCACATCGCCCTCGCCGGAGACGGCCTTGGTCAGGCTGGTGGCGACGATGTCGGCATAAGGCAGGACGTCCACGTTGAAGAACGTGCCGATGGTGTCGTCCACAACGACGGGCACCCCGTGCGCCGCCGCGATGTCGCGGATCGCCGGAAGGTCGGGCGTGTTGAGCAGCGGGTTGCCCGGAAATTCGCAGAAAATTCCCGCGATCTCCTCATTCTCCAACGCGCTACGCAAGTGCGCGAGGTCCTCCTTGTCGCCCCGCGGCAGGAAGAGAGTTCCGGCGCCGAATTTTTCCAAAATCTTCAACGTATCGGTGTAGGGAAAGCCGAACATCACGGTGCGTTTCCCCGGGCGGCGCGCGGTCGCGAGACGGAAGGCCGCGAAGATCGCTGCCATGCCGCTCGGGTGAAAGCTGATGCAGCGTGGAGGTGCCCCGCTCCACCCGGCGAGGCGCGATAGCATCACCTCCTCGAGTGCCGGGTCGGGCGATGCGAGCTTGCGCGTCGCCAGCCAGTCCTCCGCGGCGCGCGAGGACATGATCCGTCCGGCATGCTGCCAATAAGCTAGCGCCGTTGCCGATGCACCATTCGCGAAAAAGGCCGCCCAGAGTCCGTCGGTTTCCGCCGCCCTCCCGCCCGTGAGCGAGGCGCATTCGGCAGCGGCTTCCCGGTCGTGGAATGGCAAAACGTCCTCGCCCGCTCCGGGCGCGAGAGCGCAGCGGACCTCGTTGACGAGAGGATGGATGAAAAACCGCGGATACCCGGTGCGCATGCGGCTTATGACACGAGGGTCCTTCTCCTCGTAGCCGATCACGTCCGCCCACGCAGGAAGGCACACCGAGACGGCGTGCGGCGAATCGGGGATGGACGCGCCGAGATCCTCCGCCCGGCAAAGCGGACGCGCATGCAAAGGATGGCTCATCGGCTCGCGACAGCTTGCGCCATGCGCCGCAGAGCTTCGTCGAGCTGTGTGCGCGGACAGCCGAAGTTCAGGCGCAGGAAACCGGCCGGCGCTCCGAACGGGGCACCGTCGGAAAGACCGATTCCGTGATCTTCGAAAAACGCGGCAGGTTTTTCGATGCCCGTTCCGCGCGCGTCGATCCACGCGAGGTAGGTCGCCTCGACGTGCCATGTGCGCAAGCCCGGGATTGTCGCGCAGAATTCCTCCACGCGGTCGCGGTTCGAGCGCAGAACACCGAGCAGTTGCTCGCGCCACGGCCAGCCGTGACGCAGGGCAGCCTCGCAACCCGCATACCCGAAAGCATTGACTTCCGTGATGATTCCGCGCGCGGCCCGCTGGAACGCGCGTCGCGTTTCCGCATGGGGAATGACGATGAAGGCGCAGGCCAGACCCGCGAGGTTGAATGTTTTGCTCGGGGCGAACATGGCCAAGGTGCGCGGTGCGTCCGGGCCGGCGAATTTAAGACCGCTGGTGTGCGGCAAGTCGTCGAGGACGAGGTCGCAATGGATTTCGTCGGAAACCATAACGAGATCGTGCCGCCGGCAAAATTCCGCCACTTGCGCGACGGCCGCTTCGGGGAAGACGCGCCCGACGGGGTTGTGCGGATTGCAGAGAAGGAAGAGCCTGGTCTCCGGAGTGACGGCGGCTTCGAGCGCATCGAAGTCGATTTCCCAAGTGCCGCCATTTTCGCGGAGATCGCACTTGCGGAGGCCCACGCCGGCATAATCGGGTGCACTGAGGAACGGGGGATAAACGGGCGTGCAGATCAGGACTTTTTCCCCGGGTCGCACGAAAGCGCGGCAGGCGATATTGAGCGCCGGGACGAGACCCGGGAACCACACGATTTGCTCCGCGGCGACCTCGGCACCGTGACGTGTTCGCAGATAATCGATCGCGGCCTCGACCGTGGATGCCGGCGGCACGGTGTATCCGAAGACGCCGTGCGCCGCGCGCTGCGCGAGAGCCTCGATCACTTCCGGCGGCGACAGAAAATCCATGTCCGCCACCCACATGGGCAGGACGTCGCGGCCGGCGTAGCGCTCCCATTTGAGAGAGCCGGTGCCCCTGCGGTCGGGGCGTGTGGCGAAATCGTAGTTCACTTGGCGGGAAAGAATCACAGGACAGACCGCGGGCGCAAGGCCGATGTGCCTCCTACTGCGCCGCGTATTCCGTCAGTTTCCCGTCGTTGAGATCTTTGAGCACGGTGCAGAGATAGACCGGCTCGGTGCGGTGGGCGCGGTATTTGGTGATCTCCTTTTTCTCCAGCACACGGAAGCCGAAGCGTTCGAAGACTTTGGCGCCTCGGCGTTCCTCGAAGGTGACGACTTGGCCGAAAACGTGGGTTTCCCCGTGGGACCGGAGGTGGTTGAAAAATTGGACGAGCAACTCGCGTGTGGTGCCGAAGCCCTGCGCCTCGGGCAGCATGTTGAAATGAAAATGGGGCAGACGGCGCGGCGCGGCGGGAACTTCGCGCCAGGCATTGAGCAGGATCCAGCGCACGAAAGCCTTCGATTCTTTGCTGTAGCGCGGGTAGCGGAAAATGCCGCGGGCAAAAAGCGAGATGTTGAGCAAGAAGCTGTGCAACTGGTGCAGGAACGGGCGGCGCGAACCCATGAGGTATCCCTTCACTTCGCCGCCCTGCTCGAGCACGAAAACCGATTCCGGCTCCCAGTCGGTGTAGAAGCTCGTGAGGTAGTCGGCGAAAAGTTCGCGATCCTCGAAGACCGGGTCGATCGCCTTGCCGAGATAGCCTGTTTCGCAGCACAGATGGCGCACGGCGTCGCGGTCGGATGGGCAATAGGCCCGTATGACAGTTCGGTCGGACACGCGACTCGAAAAACTACCGGTTGATGAACTCACCGTAAACGGCAAAAAGCCGTGGCGCCCGGCTGATCCGACCCTTTGCGCGCGTCCCGTGATGAAGCAGCCAACGCAAACGCCGGACACCTTGACCATCGAGGCCCGGCACCGGAGGCTGTCCGGGTGAATTGGCAGGGTTGCCGCTGGTTTTGGATTCCCGTGCTTCTGCTCGGCATCGGTCTGCGGTTTTTCGCGTTGTCGGATCCGCCCCTGCATGCCGACGAGGCTGTCGGCGCCAAAATCACAGCCGGGCGTCTCGAGGGGCGCGGCTATGACTTCCGTCCCTCGCACTTCCATGGCCCAACCCTTTCGTGGATCGCCGCCGGGAGTGCCGCCTTGGCCGGCCAAACATCCTTCGCGCAACTCGATGTCTTCACTTTGCGCACGGTTGCGGCGCTCTGCGGCTCGTTGGTCGTGGTGCTGCCTTTTCTCCTGCGCCGGTCGCTGGGAGAAATGGGTGCGCTTCTGGGGGGTCTGTTCCTGGCCGTTTCGCCGCTGCTTTGCGCGTATTCGCGTGTTTTCATCCACGAACCGTTGCTGACATGTTTCGCGGCGGCGACCTTGGTGTGTCTGGGTTGGTGGTTGCACTCGCGAAACCCGTTCGCGGCTGTCTGCGGAGGTTTTGCGCTCGGGCTGATGGCCGCGACGAAGGAGACTTTCGCCATCACCGCTTTTTCATGGTTTATCGGGCTTCTCGCGGTGTGGAGGCATCATCGCGGACACGGTCTTGCTGTTGCCGCGCTTTGCTCGTCGGGCGCGTTCGTGATGACGTTGTTCGCTGCCTATGGGAATCCGCTGCACTTTTTCTCCACATTCGTGAACTACGCGACGGATCCGGCGCATGCCAGGTCGGCGTTTTATTACTGGGATTTGTTGATCGCCCTCAAACACCGGCCGCCGCAGTGGTGGAGCGAGGCAGGAATGGCCGTGCTTGCGATTGCGGGTGTGTGGACAGGCTGGCGCAAGGCGGAAACGTTCCTGCGCCTGCTTGCGGTATCCACGGCGGTGCAGTTGGCGGTGTATTCGGCGATCGCCTACAAAACCCCGTGGCTGATGATGGTTCCATGGATGCAGGTTTGCCTGCTTGCGGGCGCGGGTGCTGCGGGTTGGATCTCGGCGGCGAGGGGGCCGCTTAGGGTTGCCGGTATTGTGCTGGTGAGTCTTGTCGTGTTGTTCCAGTTGCAGCAAACGACAGCTGCGGTGTTTCGTTTTCCTAACGATGTGAGGAACCCTCTGGTTTATTCCCCGACCGCGCCGGATATCGTCGGGCTTCGCGACCGGCTCCAAGCGTTGAAGAATCGCTCGCCGTCCTTCCGCAGCGGGCGGATCGCCATTCTCGGCAGCGGATATTGGCCTCTCCCTTGGTATTTGCGCGGTCTTGTGGAAACGGGATATTTCGAAGAACCGCCTTGGAATCTCGAAAGCTTCGCGGTGGTGATCGCCATGCCGGATTCAGCCGCGCGGGAGGGAGTGGATCTTTCGGCGACGCACGAGATGTTCTATTACGGACTGCGTCACGAGGTGCCTGTGACGGTTTTTATCCGCAACGACGTGCGCGAAGAGGAGGTGGCGGGCCGATGATCAACTGCGTGGAAAGCCGGCCCGCCTTTGCCGACCCGTCGATTCTCCGTTATGCCTCGGATGCGATGAAGACAACATTCCGGGTCTTTGTTGCAGGCGCTTCGCCCGATGTTGTCGATCCGGCCGTTTCCGAAGCCTTCCAAAAGCTCGAGCATTTGGAATGTCTGCTCAGCCGTTATATCCCCGGCAGCGACATCGCGCGGATCAATGCGATGAAAACCGGCGAGTCGTTGTTTGTCAGCGACGATTGCGATGCCTGCCTGCGCCTGGCCATCGGGGCGATGGAATTGACTGGCGGGCGCTTCGATCCCTGTGCCGGATGCATGGTCGATGCGATAAAGGCAGGGGCCGAATCCGCCCCGGTGCCTCGCGGCATTGTTTCGCTGGATCCCGTGCGACCGCTTGTCACGTGTTCCGAGACCGGGCGGATTCTGGATCTGGGGGCGATCGGCAAAGGATACGCCTTGGAATGCATGGCGGAGATCCTTGCCCGCCACGGCATCGGGAGCGCGCTGTTGACTTCCGGCGCCAGCACGATGCTAGCCACGGGCGGGACCGCGTGGCCGGTCGATGTTTCGCGCCGCGCCGGGACGATCCGCCTCGGATTGTGCGGAGTCGCGCTGGCGGCTTCCGGATCGTCGCAGCAAGGCCCGCACATCGTGAACCCTCTGGACGGCTCGGCCGCCGGGCGCTTCCAAAGCGTCTGGGTGGTCCATCCGCGAGCGGCGCTGGCTGACGCGTTTTCCACGGCGTGCTTCGTTATGACACCGGAGGAAATCGCGGAGTTTGCCGGCCGTCTTCCCTCGGGTTGCCGTGTGATCAGCGACCCGGACTGGGAGACCCGTGTCCGGCTGCCGCAAGAGTGACCGGCCTGTAACCGCCGCGTGAGCGGAACCAGAACATCAGTCCGAGGTAGCACAGAAGCATGATGGCGGGGAAGACAACCACCTTGGCAAGGGATCCTTGGCGGGCCGTTTTGGCGATCGTTTCGATTTCTGCGGCTTGGCCGGCGGACAGGTTCCGGATTTTCGACGGATCCAGCGCCTGGTAACTGCCCAAGAAGTAGGAGTCTGTCTTGGAAATTCCCTCATAGACACCGGGCAATCTTCGATCGATAGCGGATTGGATCGATCGCTCCTGTATTTGCCCGATGAGCGGTCCGCCGATGATTCCGACGCTCAGCATGCCGATTCCGGCGATGGCGTTGAGGGTAAGCGCGCCGCCCTTGGGTGTCTGCTCGGCAACCACCCCGAGCATGGTCGGCCAGAAGAATGTCTTGCCGACGCCGTAGACGGTCGCCGCGAAAAAAACAAGGGCCGCCCCGCTGGCCGCGGAGAGGAGAAACAAACCGGCGCACGCCAGAGCCGCGCAAACCGCCAGAAGGCCGAGAGGTGTCAGTTTGTGGACGATCGGCCCCGCGACAAAACGGAGAGCCATCATGATGGACGAGGTGTAGACCAGAATCCAAAGCGGGTTCGCCCCGATGGCGTGGAGAGGTTCTTCCATGATTCCCGTGATGGCACCATCCGTTCCCAGCTCCGTGGTGGCGAGGGGCATCATCACGAGGCAGAGAAAAAGCAGAAGCGGGCGGCCGAGCGAGCGGCAGTAGATCCCGTAGGCCGTGACGGCGACAATGAGCAGTCCCCAGGTCAAGATCGCAGGCCAGCCGAAGACCATGCCGAGTTGCTTGAAGACCAGGAATCCCGCGAGGGCGGCGCCGAGAACGCCGAACTCGGCGAGCATTTCACGGTAGGAAGCGCCTGCGGCGACGCGCTCGTTGACGGGGAATTTCGCACGGACCAGCATCGCCATGTAAACGACCGATGGCGCCGCCAGCAGATAAACCAGGATGCGCCAGTCCGCGGACACATGCTCACCGAGGAAAATGGTGAGGAGTCCTCCCGCGACAAGCCCGGCGGGCCATCCGGCATGGAGAATGTTCAACCATTTGGTTTTGTCGCGGTTGAAGAGCGTGGCGACGACGGGATTGATGAACGCCTCGACGGTGCCGTTGCCGAGTCCGAGGATGATTGATCCCGCGTAAAGCATGTTCCAAGCGGAGGCGCGGGCGCCGGCGAGGGCCGCGCCTTCCAGCGGTTCTCCGGCAGGATGGAGGACGGCGTGGGCCTGAAGCGACAGGACCGCGTAGATCGCGTAGCAGACAAAGCTGAAAACCATCGCGGCCCGGTAGCCGACGCGGTCGATCACGAGGCTGAAGACGATGATCGAAATTGCGAAGGGCCAGATGCCGGCGCCGAAGAGTTCCTGAGCCTTGACCTTGTCGAGCCCGAGGTCCGCGGGCCAAAGCGCGGGGTCGTTGACGAGGAAGGCGCGCGTGATGAAAGCGAATGAAGTGGTGACCAGCGCGATGAAGCATCCCCAGAAGAGGAGCTGGTTCTTGGCGTTTGGTGAGTTCATGGGGAAAAAAGAGCCGGGAGCGTGGCGCCGGTCAGTTGGTTTGCGGGTTGGGATCGGAGGAGCCGGGGTCGAGTCCGAGAGCCCAGCGCATGCCACCGAGCAAGTGGCTGCGGAATTGCTGGGCTGTTTCGACGGGATTGATGCGGTTGGGGAGATCCGGGTCGATGCTCCACATGTCCTCGCGATGTCCCAGCGAGGTGTAGAACACACGACCGTTGCCAAACGACCGCACCCAGGCGACGGGATAAAATCCTTTTTCTTCCGGTTTGTTCGGGTGGTGGCGCATGAACCAGATCGAACGGACGAGGTCGCGGTTGTGGTTTTTGATGAGATACATTTCCTCTTGGGAAAGCGTCCAAATGTCGCCGATCTTGCCATTGGCCGGGTGGTCTTTGTCGCCGGCATGGAGTGTGGCCGGGACTTGCGGACCGTGGCTCTCGAAGCTTCCGCAGAGCATTTCGGTGTAGGGCAGGGCGTCCTTGAGGGTGTCGCTGCCGGCGTGGATCCCGATGAATGCGCCACCCGACCGCACCCACTCGGCGAAGCCCTCGATGTCGGGAAGCGGCAGCGGTCCCGAAGTGTTGCAAAACACGACGGCATCGATGCGATTGTCGCGCAGGGCCTGCGGGGAGAGGGGTCCGAGCGCCTGCTTCATTGCCTCATTCAACTCGGTCTGCTTGCGGTCGGCTTCCTGTTTCCCTTCGCGCTGCCAAGCTGCCATCTTCTTTTCATGAAGGGCGAGCGCTTCGTTGTATTTTTGGTTATCCATCGGGGAAGCGTCCCCGGCCGGTTTGCGCGGCGCGCGGGGCGGTTGCGGCACGTTGATGTCCGGCTGGCGGATCCACTCCACGATCTCGAAATCCGGCGAGGCTTTGTCGAGATCGGCGAGGGCCTCTTCGCCGAAGGGGATGGAGGGGTGGCGGAAGCCTGCGGTCACGGTGCAGACAAGCACGCGTTTTGGCGCCTCGGCGGCGTGCAGGGATGTCGCGGCGACGATCAAGCCGATGGTGAGGTAACGGATTTTCATAAGGCAGGGAATGTCCAGCGTGCGTTGTTTTTCGAGCTTTCCACCGCGGCTTCAATGAAGGCCCATTGTCCGGTGAAAAATGTGAGAGGTCTTGTCATGGGATGGCATTTTTCGGCGTGGTATCGGCTTACCGGAGATTGGCTTCCTTGATGGAGGTTTCGACCATTGTGCCGATGCTGCCTTCGGGCGCAGCGGCCAGCAGATCGGCGGCAAGTCGCTTTTTACGCTGCTCGGGGCCTTTGACGTTGGGGTAGAGCAGGCGTGTGGCGCCGTGGAAAATCTTGGTGCGAGTCTGTTCATCCAAGTCGGGTATTTGGGCCGCCTCCAAGAGGAAGGGTCCGTTGTCCAAGTCTTGCCAGGCCACGAGTTGCTCCACGAGTTCGGCCCGGTGGCTTTGCTCCGTCTTGAGCCATTCGACCACGGAACGCGATGAATCGACGCCGCTCATGCCGGGGATCATGGGAAGGAGGGCCCGTTTGGTTTCATCGCTTGCCTTGGCGTAGGCCGGCAAAAACCCTTGTCGCCAGATGGCGGCGGAGGCATTCAGGCGGGGCACGATGCGACGAAAAAGGGCTTGGTAGGGTTTCACCTCCGTGCCGGGTTGGGCTGTGGCGATCCATTGCAAAAGTTGCAGTGCGGTTTCGAATCCGCCGACCGTTTCAAGACCGCCCAAGGCGGCGCGGCGGCTATCGTTGACGGAATCCGGGGACGCGAGTTTGAGGAGCTGGGCCTCGGTGCCCTCGGGATTCCTGGCTGCGAGCAGGCGGATCGCTTTTTTCTGCTCGTCACCGGTAGTGTTGGTGCTGGCTTCGAGAAGTTTCTGGTCGAGGCCGTCCACTTTGAGCCGGTTGATGGTCAAGGCTGCGGCCGGGGATGATTCGGCGGCGAGAAATTCGAGGGACTTTTCCGTGCCGGAGTTTTGGAGCGACGCAATCGCGATATTTTTGCGATTGCCCTCCAAAACCTTCGCGAACTCGAGCAGGTCGTTTTCGTGGGAGGCGTCGTTTTGCTCGGAGAGGGCGGCGTGGGCCGTCAATCGCGCATCGGCGGGCAACTTCGGTAGCTGCGCGGTTATCTCCGCAGCCAAGGCCGGTTTTCCGGACAAGATGGCAAGGCGGAAAATTTCATCCGCCCCGGTCATGTCGGGCTGCGCGATGACCTCACGCAGAGTTTCGGCGGCTTTCGCTTCATCTGTGGCAAGCATCACGCGGAAAATTTGGCAACGCACCGCCGCATCAGCAGCTTTGGGCCAAAGCGCGGTCGGAATCTCTCGCGCTTTTTCGCCCCCGAGACGCTCCGCGCAGCGGATGGCGGCGCTTTGGACGACGGGCAGGACGGCGGGCGGGCATTTCTCCGCGTGGTTGACGAGGGTTTTGAGGCTGTCGGCATCACCGATAGAGCCGAGTCCTTGTGCGGCCAGGGAGGCAACTGATTGGTTGGTCGAACTGATCCGGGCGGCAAACAAAGGAGCTGCTTTTTCGCAGGAACGGTGGAGGAGGGCTTCCATCAAACCCAGTTCCCATGTCGGGACATTTGCTTTTTCCAAGCTGTCCCGCAGTGGGGTCGAGGCGGCGGGGTCGGGGTTGTTGCGCAAGGCGCAACGGGCTTCCTCCCGGATGGAGGTGCTGGGATCTTCCAGCAATGCGGCGAGAACGGGCACCGCCGTGCCGTCGGCCAAGTAGGGCATCTGCCGCAAGGCGCTCAATCGCGTCGGCTCCGGTTTGCCGGCATCGGAGGCTATGGCGAGAAGTTCTTTTTCCAAAGCGGCCCGGGCCGCTGGTTCAGCGCCGGGGGCACCTGCTTTTAAGGAAAGGCGTTGCAGGGCGGTTTCAGCCTCGTAGCGTTTGCTGAGATCCGCTGCGGCGAGGTTTTCGACTACCTCCGGCGGGAGTGCGCCCTGCGCGGCTAACGCGGTAAGAGCCAGAAAGAACAAGAATGTTTGTTTCATGGTCATTTTCTATTGTTCACACGGGCAAGGGGTAACCGGCACGGCGGGGATACTCTGCAAAACGAGCCGCTTCGCGGTCATCGACGATTTGCCTTAGCTCGGGATTCCAACGCAAAGGCCGTTCCAACCGCTCGGAGATGCCTGCGAGGGCGCAAATGTCGAAGGTCCGTCCGCCAACAGTCGCCGGGCAAATCGGCGGTCGGCGGGAGATGATCGAATCGAGCCAGTTGTCGCGGTGGTCGTTCGATTCGTGTGCACGGAACTCGCTGGACGAGGGGGTTTTTGATGCGAGGCCAGGCGGAGTAGTCTCCAAGGCTCCGCGCGAGACGCCGACCTCTCCATTAGTCCCGACAAAGCGGATCATAAATTTTCCAGCGGGGCTAGGCGGTTGGCCTAATGATGCGGTGACTTTGAGGCCGTCGGCATATTGGTGGTATTGCTCGGGTGCTCCCTCGAAACCCTTCGGGACGAAGAGAACCGGGCCGCTTTCATCCATGCCGAGAGCCCATTGAACGATGTCGAAATGGTGGGCGCCCCAGTCTCCGTTTTTGCGCGAGCCGTAGTCCCAGAAAATCCGCCAACCGCCCCTGTAGCTGCCCAGCACGCGATTGGTGTTGTAGGGTCGCCAGGGGGCCGGTCCGAGCCAACGGTCGTAGTCGATATTATCCGGAACGGGTTCCTCCGGCAGGAGAGTCTCGGGCGGGAAATCGCCACCCAAATTCACGTGAATCTCGCGGAGATCGCCGATCCAGCCGTTGCGGACGATGTTGACGGCTTGACGGAACTCCGAGCTGGATCGCTGCTGGCTGCCGACTTGGAGGATGCGGCCGTAACGCTTCTCTGCCTCCACCATTGCGCCGCTCTCGTCCAAGGTGAGGGCCATGGGTTTTTCGACATAGACATCCTTGCCGGTGCGCATGGCATCGATGGCTATGGCAGCGTGCCAGTGGTCCGGGGTGCCGACGATGACAGCATCGATGTCGTTGCGTGCCATGACATCCCCGTAGTCGACATATCCGACGATGGCGGGGTTCTTTTCCTTGAGCTTGGCCATGGCCTTCTCGCGCATCGGGGTTTTCACGTCGCATACGGCCATGACTTCGATCTCCGGGTGGGATCCCGCCCAAGCGCTGTGCCCCTCCATGATCCCTCCGCAACCGATCAGAGCCATGCGGATGCGCCGGTTTGCGCCGAGCGGATTCGATCTGGCTACGTAGGGGAAAAAGATGGCGCCGGCGGTGGTTGCCAAGCCCGCTTTGAGGAACGAGCGCCGGGAGATACCGGCGGTGGATACGCGTTGCTTCAGTTTGTTCATGGGATCAGATTTTTCAGAGTCGGCTCAAGGCTTGGTCAAACCCACCCGGCCGGCCGGTGAATTGACGTCATCGTCCGGCAGCGGCTGGATCCAGATGTTGCGGAACTCCACGGTCTCGTTGTGGTTCTGGAGCACGAGGGGCAAGGCGTCTGGGTGCGAGTGATAGGGGGCGCGTTTTTTGTGGGAAGAAGGCCCGTCGAATGGGACATTTTTTTGCACGACGACGCCGTTGATCATCACGGTCACGCAGGCCGGACTCAGCATCTTGCCTTCGGCGTTGAAGACCGGGCGTTTGAACCAAATGTCATAATGCTGCCATTCACCCGGGGGTTTCAGCGCATCGGCATCCGGTGGCTTCACTCCGTAAAGGGCCCCGGCCATTCCGTCCGCGTAGGTTTTGTTCTCGTAGGTATCCAGAATTTGGATCTCGTAGGTGGACATGAGGAAAACCCCGCTGTTTCCGCGGTCCTGGTCGGTTTTCTCCGGATGGCCGGGATTGGTTTTCCATTCGAGGTGAAGCCGGCACGAGCCGAAAACCTCTTTGCTCTCGAGCGACATGTTCACGGGCCGCACTTGGATGACGCCGTTTGTCATGATCCAAGGATGCGGGACGATCCAGGCATCGAGATTGCTGCCGTCGAAGAGGACTTTAGCATCCTCCGGAGCGATGGCCCCGTCGGCCAGTTCCGTCCCTTTTTTCGGTTCGACCCGGGGAGGCCAAGGCCTGTTCCGATCGTGCAAACTCCAAGCCCCGTTCGCGGTCAGGGAGGTGTCCGGGTGGGGTTGGAAGACCGAATGGTTCGTGCCCGGAGGAGCCGCGGCCCGGCAGGCGGTCGCGAGGGTGGCGGCAACCAGCACATCGGGTAAGCGGGTGCGCAGGCGCATGGCGGCATTTTACTTGGCGGGTGTTCCGAAAACCTCGACCTCGATGTAGTGGTTCATGTCGTTCGAGGTGTTTCCCTGGGTGTAAAGACGGACGTAGCGGCCCTTGACCCCTTTGACCGGAACGAGCAGCCCGTATTGCGTTTCGATGTAGGGTGCGTCGGAGCCTTTGCCGAGTGAAGCGGAGTTGTCGAAGTCGTTGTTGAAGACCGTGGTGACGCCGGATGCGAAGGTCGGATCGTTCGAGATCTGGACCACGACGTCGTGGTAAGCGCGTCGCTGCGAGTGGAAGTGCCAGACCCAGATCGCCTGAATGTCAGCCTCTTGTTCGAGATCGATCTGCACCCATTGGAGCCCGTTGGCCAACTCGACAAAATAGCCTTCGCCGGCATCCTTTTCGCCGTCGGTGACATAGGCCAGATCGCCGATGATCGGAAAATCGTCGCTGGCGGTGACGGGCTTGCCCTTCGAGAGCAGCTCCGTGCCTGCGGGCACTTGGATTTCGGGAGCCTTGGTATCGGCGGGCTTAAGGTTGGGGATTTTCACCTCGATCGGCGTTCCCTCGATTTTCTCCGGAGGAATCGTGGTCTTCAGGGAGATGGTGCCTTCGGCGCGGACGAACGGCGCGGAGGCGGACAGCAGGGCTAGAAGTATCGTTTTCTTCATGTGTGGAGGTGTTCTTCGGTAAGCAGGATGGTTTCGTTGCGTTCGGCGGCGGGGTTTACCCAGTAAATGGGCGCTTCGGACTCAAGGGCCTCCCGGGCATCGCAATTGAGTTTTGCGTCACCCCGGATGGCCGCGAAGAAATTGGCGAGATGCGGTTCATGGGGCGGCAGGTTCAGGTCGCCCGGCAGCTCGAATCCCTCGGGCGCGGCGGAGGCATACGACGCGATGGCGTCGGAAGAGTCGGCTGGCGCGGCCGGGGCGGTTGCCTTTTTGAGCCATCCTTGCTGCACGAGCGGTTCCCAGCTCGGGGCCGAGCCGGGCTCGCGGTAGATTTTCGTGAACGCCGAGCGTTCGGAGATGGTGATTGTTCCCTCGGTGCCCATGAACGATTCCGCATAGCCGCCCCCCGCACTGGTTGTGGTGAGAACCTGGTAAAAGGCCCGCGCCCCGCCCTCCGGCGTGTCATAGTCGAAAATGCACATGACATTGTCGAAGTGCTCGCGGTCTTTGAAGTAATCGCACCCGCCCGAGGCGATCACGGACTTGGGCGGGCCGCCTAAAAACCAGTTGAAGATGTCGATCTGGTGCGCTCCGAGATCGGAAATCGGTCCGCCGGAGAGGTCTTTGTAGAGACGCCAGTTGAGGAAGCGGCGTTGGAGTTCCTCGAGCGACAAGTCCTGTCCTTCGCGGCCGAAGCCGTATTTCAACAGCGTCGCTTTGTCCGGCAGAATGCGCGACGGGGCCGTGATGTCGCGCGAGGAGCTGACGGCCCGGTTCCAGTGGGCGTTGGCGTTGATGATGCGCCCGCAGATTTTGTGGCCGCGGATGAGTTCTTTGAGTGTGTAGATGTAGCGCGGATTGCTGCGGCGCTGGTGTCCGATCTGGCAAAGTTTGCCGGTTTCCCGCATGGCCTTCACCATCGAGCGTGCGCCCTCGAGGGTGTTGGACATCATTTTCTCGCAGTAGACGTGCTTGCCCGCCTGCAAAGACATGATGGTATGCGGGGCGTGCCAGAAATCCGGTGTGGCCACGATCACGGCATCGAGATCTTTTTCCTTCTCGAGCATTTCGCCCGCGTCGAGATAGCGCTTGGGGTCGTAACCGAACCGCGAGCGGATCCGGCCGTAGGCCCCGCCCAGACGGTCTTTCATGATATCGCAGACGGCTGCGTAGCGGAGGCCGGGGATGTTGACCATCGCATTGAAAAGGACCTCCTGCTGCTTGCCGCAGCCGATGAAGCCCACATTGATCACATTCGAGGGGGCGTCGTTGCCGGCGGCCTTGAGGATCGCGGGGGCTCCGATGACGAGACCGGCGCCCGCCACGGCACCTCGCTGCAAGAATTGCCGCCGGGTCATGCCGGAGGGCGTGCGCGGGGTCAGGCTCTCCATCGGCCGGTGATTTCGAATCTGTTGTGCTTCGAGTAAAAAAGCATCAGCGCGACCAGCGCGATGTGGATGGCCAGCCAGGCGACGCCGGAGTTCTCGTTGATCAGAATCAGGCCGAAAGTCAGGCTGGTGTAGAGGAGGCCTATGGCGAAGAGCGTGCTGCGCGTGGCGAAACCGACGAGCAACGCCGCACCCAGGACGATCAGCGCCGGGCCGAGGATGGTGTCATAAAGCTTCAGGGCGGGGCCGGGCAGGAGGGGCTCACGGGAAAATTTTTCCATCAAGGCCGCGGGCACTCCGTGGTAGTAGGCGAAGCCGTAGACTTTGGTCGAAGCGGCCTCCGTGAGACCGTAGGTGTTGACTGCGCCGTCGATCATCACCGGACTGTCGGAAACTTTCGTCCCGGTGTATTTCTCGAGGCCGCTCACGATGCATCGCATCGACAGCCACAGCCGCAGGAGGAGGACGCCGAGGGTTGCGCCGAGGTCGCTGGAGAAGTCCGGGGAGAGGGTGCTGCGGGATTCCGAATTCATAGCCGGTCTCGGTGGTTGTTGTGTCGGCTGGGAGCGAGTGATGCAAACAGTAAAGCACAAGCCTCGGATGTCTTGTATTTAATCATCTATTTTTTGTATAAATTCCACAGATGAAGAGACTAGATAAAAAAGCGGATCCAGAGTTGGATGCGATGCTTGCCATCGCCGTCACTGCGTTTGCGTATATACCTGATGTATGGTTTTTTGCAAAAGATACAAACGGCAAATTCGTGGCGGCGAACCCGCCCTTTTTGAAACTCTGCGGCCTCCAAGATTTGTCGGATCTTTTGGGAAAAACCGATCTGGATTTCTTCCATAAAAAGCGCGCCCATTTGTATATCCATGACGACCGGAAGGTCATGGAGACCGGAGTCAAGCTGGAGAATCAGATCGAGCCCATGCCGCGGGGCAAATTCAAGAGCGACCTGATGATTACCAACAAGTTTGCCATTAAGTCCGCAGACGGCCGCATTCTGGGCATCGTCGGTGTCAGCCGGAATCTCTCGGAAACCTCGGCCCGTTCGGCGGACGCGGGCGAGTTTGCCAAGACGATCAACCACATCGAACGCCTTTCGCGCGAGCGATTCGACTTGCGGGCGCTGGCCTCGAACCAGGGAATGTCCACCGCCGTCTTCGAACGGAGGTTCAAGAAGATTTTCCACATGACCCCTGTGGCTTATCACCAGCAGGTCCGTCTGCGGCACGCGCGGCACGAATTGCTGGCGTCCGCGAAGTCCGTCGGCGAGATCGCCGCGGAGTTCGGCTTTTACGACCAAAGCCATTTTACCAAAAGTTTCGGCGCGGCCTACGGAATGCCGCCGCTGAGGTTCCGCAAGAGTGCGATGGTGCCTCTCGCCGCGGAAACCGGTTCGTGAGCCGGCATCCGGTCGGGCTTTTGCCGTCCTTCAGGCTCCAGCCACCTCGCGGTAGACGGCAAAAAGCCGGGCGAAACAACGGTCCCAGGAATAAAACTGCCTCACGCGGTCAGCCGCTGCCGATCCTTCCGCCGCCAGATCGCGCGTGGCCGTCGCGCGGATCGCCTCGGCCAGCGCGCGCGGGGAATTTTCCTTCGCCCAGTGATGCTGGTCGGTGAAAATGATGCGGTCCATGTAACTGCCTCGGATGCCCACCACCGGCGTGCCGCACGCCTGGCTCTCGAGCGCCACGAGCCCGAATGTTTCCTGCACGCCGGGATGGACGAAAAGATCGGCCGCGCGGTAGAGGCGCGCTAGTTGACGTCCGTCCCCCTGGTAAGGCAGCCAGTGGACTTGCGCGCTGTTGTTTTTCAACCGCGCAAGGTGGCGCCGCTCGGGACCGTCGCCGGTCACCAGCAGGGCGTAGCGGTTTCCGCGGTCGCCGGACACCAGTTCCTCGAAGGCTTCGAACAATGTCGTGACGTTTTTCTCCGGAGAAAGGCGGCCGACGTAGAGCAGCAGAATTTCGTCGTCCGCTATGTCCAGCGCCCCTCGCACCTGCGCGCGCTCGCCGTCCGCGCAATCCGGACGGAAAAGCCCGGTGTCCACGCCGAGTTCCCCGAGCCGCGTGTTCTGCACACCCCAGTCACGAAGGAGGCGGGCGAGGGCGGGCGAGGGGACGATGGTCGCGGCGAAGCGGTTGTAAAGTTCGCGCACGTAGCGGCGCGCGACGTCGCGTGTGATATCGACGGCAATGCGGCCGAAAAATTTCTGGATTGTCCGCAGATAGGCCTCGGGAAAATGCGAGTGGTAAAAGCTGACGACCGGGATGCCGAGCGCATCGCCGGATGCGAGGGCTTTCCACGCGACCTGGTAGGGGTCGCCCGACTCGATGACATCCGGCCGCTCGCGCTCGATGATTTCCTCCACGGCGGTGAGGTTGAGCAGTGCGCGGTATCGGGCGGTGCGGGAGACGAGCGGCGAGCGAATCGTGTAAACGCGCGCCGGCCCGTCTTCGCGGCATTCGGTCTTGTCCCCGGGAATGACAAGCACATGCCGGTCGTCCGGCCGCGTGCGGCGCATCCACGCGACTTTCTCCGAGATGTAGCGTTTCACCCCGCCGCTGACCGGCGAGTAGAATTGTGTGAGATCGCAGATTTTCATCGGGCGCGGCAGCGTGCCGCGTGGTGCGCTACTCGCGCGCAGCGAGATAGCGTTCGGCCTCGATGGCCGCGGCGCAGCCCTGGCCGGCGGCGGTGATGGCCTGCCGGTAAACGTGGTCGGCCACGTCGCCCGCGGCGAAGACGCCGGGCACATTGGTCTTCGTGCCCCCGTGCTGGATGAGGTAGCCGTTTTCGTCCATATCCAGTTTGCCGCGGAACGGCGCGGTGTTGGGCGTGTGGCCGATGGCGACGAAGACGCACTTCACGGCCAGATCTTCGCATGTGCCGTTCTTGGTGTCCTCGAGCCGGATGCCGCGGACGTGCCCCGCGTCATCCGCGAGGTAGGCCACGGGTTTGCGGTTCCAGAGCACTTTGATCTTGGGATTGGCCAACGCGCGGTCGGCCATGATTTTCGACGCGCGCAATGCGTCTCGGCGGTGGATGAGGTAAACTTGGGATGCGAAACGCGTGAGAAAATTCGCCTCTTCGCAGGCGGAGTCTCCGCCCCCGACCACGCAAACCGGGACGTCGCGGTAAAAGGCACCGTCGCACGTGGCGCAGGAAGTGAGACCGTGGCCGACAAGCTGCTTTTCATTTTCCAGCCCGAGCCAACGGGCGGCGGCCCCGCTGGCCACGATGAGCGTCTCGGTCTCGATCCATTTGCCGTCCACTTTCAAGCGGTGGTGCGTTTTGCCGGGCTCGAACTCCTCGAGCGTCCCGTATTGGAAACGGGCGCCGAATTTCTCCGCCTGCGCGTGCATGCGCATGATGAGATCCGGGCCGTTTACGCCTTCGGGGAACCCCGGGAAATTTTCCACCTCGGTGGTGGTGGTGAGCTGGCCGCCGGGCTGGCGTCCCTCGAGCACGAGAGGCGAAAGCGACGCGCGTCCCGCGTAGATGGCTGCCGTGAGACCCGCGCAGCCGGTTCCGACTATGACGACTTTTTCCATGGAGTGCCGAGACTAGACGAACCGGGGCGACGGGGCCAAGCCTCCGGCGAGTTGAGGGCAGAGCGATGAGGGTTGTGCGAGGGGATCAACCCAAGAGGGCGCGCAGTTCGCGTTCCAGTTCGGCAAAGCGCTCGTCGCTCAGCACCGAAACGCGCGTGCAGGTGTCGAAATCGGCATCCATTTCCGCCCACGACCGGCACCCTCCGAATGATTTCTGCCACGCAATCCTCCGCGGCGGATCGAGCCGGTAAACCCGGAGCAGGGCGACCTGCACGCCGGGGCCGGGCTTTTGGTCAAAACGGGACTCTGCCTCTTCCGCAGTAAGGATGTGGTAAGCCTGCAACTTGGAGAGAAGACCGCGGTCGGTGACGGGTTTGTGCCAGACGACGGTTGCGGCATGTCGGATTTCGACCGACTCGCGCTCGCCCTCTTCGCCGCCCTGGCGCGCGGCAAAGTCGGCATCGGGGACGACGCGCTCGGCCTGCTGATGGAAAAATGTGGGCAGCAGCACGAATTCTTCATGCTCGAAACGGAAGCCGCCACCGCCTTCCGCGATCCCGCCTTTGCGTATCACAATCACCTGCCGCCCGGATCCGAGCGCTTCGCAGACCACGTCCCATTCCTTCAATGCCGGCCACATGCGCGCAAAATAGCGCCCCGCGGGCCCGCCGCCAAGCCGGACGCACCCCCTTTCCGGCTTGACCTCACCATCCGCTTCCATCAGTAAAAGCCGGTTCGCCCGAATCTTCCGGCCCGCGCCCACAAACCAACCCATGAGATCACGTCTCCTCCTTGTTGCCGTTCTTGCGGCCTTCTTCCTGCCCGCCGCCACCGCCCAGATGCAGCCGCCCGCGGGTCCGACCGTGCGGTCGATCGTCGTCCAATATTCCGGACCCGAAACAATCAGCCGCGAGCGCGTGATGGCCAACCTCAAGACCAAGGTCGGCTCTCCCTATTCCGAGCGCGCGGCCGAGGATGACGTCAAAGCTCTATTCGCCACGGGCGATGTCTCGAACGTGCGCATCTTCGCCGAACCTCAGGGTGACGGCGTCCGCGTCGTCGTCCTCGTTCAAGGCCGCGCGGTGGTGACGGAAATTCTCGTCGAGGGTGCGGTCGAGGTTCCGCCCAACCGCCTCCGCAAAGAATTGACCTTCAAAGTCGGCGACAGTCTCAACGAGGAGCAGGTCGAACTTTCGCGCCAGGCGATGGTCGAGCTCTACCAGGACCGCAACTACAGCGGGGTGAACATCACGACCAAGATCGACACCAACGGCCGCGGCGACTCGCGCGTCATTTTCAACGTGGACGAGGGGCTCAAGCAGGTCGTGCGCCGCATCGAGTTCGTGGGCAACGATTCCGTCCTCGCTAAGGATCTTCGCAAGGCGATGAAGACCAAAACCAAAAACCTCCTTTCGGTCTTCAACAAGAGCGGCCGCCTCGTGCCGGCCCAGTTGCAGGAAGACCGCGACGCGATCCGCTTGGTTTACCAGAACAAGGGCTTCGCTGACGTGCAGGTCACCAACGTCGAGGTTGTTCCCCTCGACGGCAACAGCGTCGAACTCATTTTCACGATCAAGGAGGGTGTGCAATACAGCATCAACCGTCTCTCGCTCGACGGCGTCAACATCACCACGCCGGACGATCTCAAGGGCCGTCTGAAGATGGTCGAGGGCTCGCTTTACACGCCCGACGGTCTGAGCGCCGACCTCAAAGCTCTGCAGGAATTCTACGGCACGCAGGGCTACATCGACGCGGCCATCATGCCCGAGATTTCGCCCGCCGGGACAGGGCTGGTCAATGTGACCTACCGCATCGACGAAGGCTCCCAGTCCTACATCAACCTCGTCAACATCCAGGGCAACACCAAGACGAAGGACTACGTGATCCGCCGCGAGTTGGCCGTCGTGCCCGGCGATGTTTATGACTCCGTTCTCGTGGACACCAGCCGCCAGCGCCTGGAAAACCTCAACTATTTCTCGCAAGTCCAGACGGTTCCGTCCGACACCATGATCCCGGGTCGCAAGGACTTGAACGTGATTGTCGAGGAGAAGCGCACCGGTTCGTTCAACTTCGGCGTCGGTTTCAGCACGATCGACAACCTTGTCGGTTTCGCCGAGTTGCAGCAGTCGAACTTCGATCTCTTCGGCTGGCCCAGCTTTGTCGGCGGCGGACAGCGCTTGCGCATCCGCGGTCAATACGGCATCGAGCGTGCGGACGCGACCATCAGCTTCACCGAACCGTGGTTGTTCGGATACCAGCTCTCGCTCGGAACCGAGCTTTTCTACCGTAATGCGACGTTTTTGAGCCCGTATTACGACCAGTCGAACTACGGCGGCGCGATCCAGTTGCGCAAACCGTTCGGCGAGTTCATCGCGGCCAATGTCGAATACAAGCTCGAAGGCATCGATGTTTACGACATTTCCACCACGATCCCGCAGATCAACGGCGGCGGCCCCTACAACTGGCCCAGCCAAGGCGGCTTCTACACCCGCAACGCGTTGACCGGCGGAATCACCTTCGATAACCGCGACAATCTTTTCCTCACGCGCAAAGGCACGTTCGTGAACCTCAATGCGTTCGTGGCCGGCATCACCGGCCAGCAGGAAGTCAACGATTACGGCCTGTCGCTCGAAGGTTCGCAGCACGTGCCATTGCCCTGGGACCTCATTTTCATGGCCAAGGGGCAGTTGGCCACGGTTGACACCCTGGGCGGGGGCAACGGCGCCAACGGTTTCAATGATGTTCCGATCTTCGACCGCCTCTGGCTGGGCGGCGCCAACAACCTGCGCGGCTTTCAGTTCCGCGAGGTCGGACCGAACGTGGACGGCGTTTACTACGGCGGTAATTCGCTCGGCTACGGAACACTCGAATTGACTTTCCCCATCATCACTCGCGTGCGCGGCGCCATGTTCCTCGACGCCGGTTTCGTCAATGTGGATTCGTGGGACTTCAACACCGCGGACTACAATGCCAACTATGGCTTCGGTGTCCGCCTCGACCTGCCCATCGGACCGATCCGGATCGATTACGGTATTCCGATCGTCAACGACCAATACAACGGCAGCTCCGGGCAAATTCAGTTCAACATCGGCTACCAGTTTTGAACGTTTCGGCCGGAGCGCCGTCTGATCAAAAGGCTTTACTTGGCAACCGCCGGGTCCATCATCCCAAAACTCTTATGAACAGAAACCTCGTCACCCTGACAATCGCGGCGGCCGTGTGTGCCGCTTCCCCCGCCATGGCCCAAACTGTGAAGGTGGGCATCGTGGACATGAACAAGGTCTTCACCAGTTACTACAAAACCAAGGATGCCGAAGCGCGCCTCAATGAAGCCCGCGCATCCGCCAAGACCGATCTCGACGGACGCCTCGAGACCTTCAAGTCGAAGATGGAGGAAATCAGCAAGCTCGAGGCCGATGCGAAAAAGCCCGAGTTGAGCAAGGATAAACAGGAAGCCGCTATCAAGCAGCGCGACGAGAAGATCAACGAGGTGCGCACCCTCGACCGTGAGATTGTCGATTACCGCCAGCAGAAAGAGCGCCAATTGCAGGAACAATTCATGCGCATGCGCGGCGACATCGTGCAGGACATCATGAAAGTGGTCGATGCCCAGGTGAAATCCGAGGGCTATGAACTCGTCTTCGACAAGTCGGGCCAAGGTATCAGCCAAGTTCCGGTGGTCCTCTTTTCCCGCCCTGACATGGACTTCAGTGACAAGGTCATTTCCGACCTGAACAAGTCCGCACCGGCCAAAAAGGACTGATTATTTCCGGATAAAGCGCGGCATCCCACGATGCCGCGCCTTCCCGATGCCGAGTCTCGCCGAGATTGCCGCTGCCGTAGGCGCGGAGCTGCCGGCAGGTTTCACGGATACTTCCATCTCCGGTCCCGCCTCGCTGGCCGATGCCGTGCCGGGCGAGATCTCGTTCTTCTGGCACCCGCGCTACGCGGCGGATCTGCGGGCGACCAAGGCCTCCGCCGTTCTTGTTCCGCGCGATTTCACCGGCGAATGTCCCGCGGTCTGCATCCGGGTGGACAATCCTTCGGCGGCTTTCATGGCCGTGACCCAGAAGTTTGTGCCTGCTCCTGTGCGCCCGGAGCCGGGTGTTCATCCGGCGGCCGTCGTGGCGCCGGGAGCACAGGTCGCCCCTGATGCGTGCGTGCACGCGCTGGCGGTCATCGGCGAGGGTGCGACGGTAGGTCCGCGCAGCGTGATCGGATCCGGTTGCCAGGTGGGCCGCGGTGCGAAAATCGGCGCCGATTGCTTGCTCCACCCCGATGCCGTGTTGCGTGACGGCTGCGTGCTCGGCGACCGCGTCATTCTCCAGAGCGGCGCGGTGATCGGTTCGGATGGCTTCGGCTATGACACTGATCCGAAAACGGGCCGCCACACCAAAATCCCGCAGATCGGCATCGTGGTCGTGGGTGACGATGTGGAAATCGGCGCGAACACCACGGTGGATCGCGCCCGCTTCGGTAGAACGGTGATCGGCGAGGGGACCAAGATCGACAACCTGGTCATGATCGCCCACAACGTCGTCATCGGTAAGCACTGCATCATTTGCGCGCAGGTCGGCATCGCCGGCAGCGCGGAGATCGGCAACCACGTCATTCTCGCCGGGCAGGCCGGAATCGTCGGCCACATCAAGATCGGCGACGGTGCGATCGTCGGCGCGCAGAGCGGGGTGAGCAACGATATCCCCCCGAAAGCCCAGGTCGTCGGCAGCCCGCCCCGCCCGGGCGGCGAATGGAAACGCACGGTGGTCCGGATCGACCGCCTCGGCGAACTTTTTTCCCGCGTCAAAAAAATCGAGGACAAGCTCGGGTGATGGTCCTGCTCGTTTTGAGCACGTTTCCCGATGCCGACACGGCCGCCTCCGTGGCCAAGACGCTGGTGGAGGAAAATCTCGCCGCCTGCGGCACACTTGTTCCGGGCGCCCGCTCGATCTATCGCTGGGAAGGAGAGATCGAGGACGCGGCCGAGGTTCTCGTCCTTTTCAAGACGTCGGGCCCCGCCTACGCGAAACTCGAAAAGCGCCTTCTAAAACTTCATCCCCACGAAAATCCGGAAATCATCGCCTTCGAGGCGGGCGCCGCGTCCAAAGCGTATGCCGCGTGGGTTGCGGCCGGCACGACGGTTTCTTAATCTCGCGGGGTGACAATTCTCGAACGAATCCTGCCGGATGTGCGCCGCGAACTTGCCGCCGCGCAATCTGCGGTCCCGGTCGGTGAAATGAAGCGCCGCGCCGCCGATGCGCGGCCCGCGCGTGATTTCGCCGCTGCACTCGGAACCGGCGGCTTCGGGCTCATCGCCGAGATCAAACGCCGTTCACCGAGCATGGGGGATATGCGCGCGGAAAACGTTCAGCAAGCGGCCGCGGCCTACGAGGCGAGCGATATTGTGCGCGCGGTGTCCGTGCTGACCAATGAAACCCATTTCGGCATGGGGATGGCCGACCTTTCGCAGGTCGCGGCGCATTCGACCAAGCCGGTGCTGCGCAAAGATTTCATCATCGACCCTTACCAGGTTTATGCTGCGCGGGGGGCCGGGGCGGACGCGGTGCTGCTGATGGCCAATGTCCTCCCGGCGCAGGAAATGAAAGACCTGCATGCGCTGGTGCTGGATCTCGGGATGCAATCGCTCTTCGAGGTTCACGAGGCGGAGGAGATCACCAAGCTGCCGCCGTCCGCAAAGGTTGTCGGCATCAACAGCCGCAAGTTCAAATCGCGCGACGGCTTTGTCGAGCACGGCCGGAGTGCCGACCAGGATTTCACATTGGACTTGGGCGCTTTCGAGTTGGCCTGCCGTCTTCCGGAGGGCTGCATCCGTGTCGCGGAAAGCGGAGTGACCCCGCAGACGGTTGCCGCGCTGGCGCGGGATTTCTACGCGGCCTTGGTCGGGACTTCGATCCTGCGCGACCCGCGCGGGGTGGAATCCGCTTTGCACGATTTTTCCGGCGCGCTTGCCGGCGGGGGCCACTGAGGTCCATTCTCCATCGCATCATGGCAGGCAAAGATTTTCTGCGCGAAACGGTCGAGGCTCCCGACTCGCCGCTCGATGTGTCCCTGCGCCCGCCGATGTTCGCGGAGTTCGCCGGCCAGGCGCGCGTGGTCGAGCGGCTCGAGCTGATGGTCGATGCGGCGCGCAAGCGCGGCGATGTTCTCCAGCACATCCTTCTTTCCGGGCCTCCCGGTTTGGGCAAGACGACGCTGGCGCTCATTCTCGGCAACGCGATGGGTGCGGAAGTCAAATGCACCAGCGGCCCGACGATCGAGAAAGCCGGGGACTTGGCCGGGTTGCTCACCACGCTGCCGGAGGGCGCGATTCTTTTCATCGACGAAATCCACCGCCTGCAACCCGCGATTGAGGAATACCTTTATCCGGCGATGGAAGATTACAAGGTCGATATCATCATCGACCAGGGGCCGAATGCTCGCAGCGTGCGTCTCAATCTTCCCAAATTCACTCTGGTCGGCGCGACCACGCGCTCGGGCATGATCAGCGCCCCTCTCCGCTCCCGCTTCGGCATGACGTGCCGCCTCGATTATTATGACGCCTCGGACCTGGTCAGAATCGTCGAGCGCAGCGCGGGCTTGCTCGGTGTCGCCATCGACGCCGGCGGTGCGCAGGAAATAGCCAACCGCTCGCGCGGCACGCCCCGTATCGCCAACAACCTTCTCCAGTGGTGCCGTGACTACGCGCAGGTTCGGGCGGAGGGAGTCATCACCGCGCCGGCCGCTTCGGCAGCGTTGGGAATGCTGGACATCGACGGCGACGGACTCGACGAAATGGACAAGCGCATCCTCGAGGCGATCGTCTTCCGTTTCGGCGGCGGTCCGGTCGGGCTCAACTCGCTGGCCGTGGCCGTGGGGGAAGAAGCCGGGACGCTTGAGGAAGTTCACGAGCCGTTTCTCATCATGCGTGGCTACCTGCAGCGCACGCCGCAGGGACGCGCGGCCATGCCTTTGGCCTACACGAAACTCGGCGCGCCGCCGCCTGCGGGAAAACCGGCGCAGCCGGAACTGTTCCGGCCCTGATTCCTCATGGGTATTTACCGCCGCACGCTGGCCTACTACCGGCCGTTTCTGGGGGAAACGCTCGTCGCGCTTGCCCTCAGCCTCGTCGTCACCGCGCTGAACCTGCTCAAGCCCTGGCCTTTCAAATACATCGTGGACGGGATCCTGACGCCCGCCGACAGCGCATCGGCCCGCACGGCGCACGAGCAGCTGCGGCACTGGTTCGGCGCGATGCCGGGGCCGGATGTCGTCCTTGTTCTCTGCGCATCCCTTGTTGTCATCACCCTGCTCGCCGGTCTGATCAACATGGCCTCGAACTATCTTTTGATCGGCGTAGGCCTCAAGGCATTGCTGCGCATCCGCACGGATCTCTACGCCTACCTTCAATCGTTGTCGCTCAGGTTCCACGACACGCGCCGGAGCAGCGATTCCAGTTTCCGCGTGGCTTACGATTCGCAAGCGATCCAGACGATCTACAACCGCGGCTTCACCAATATTTTTTCCTCGGCCGTGATGCTCGTCTCGACGTTCGCGATCATGGTCAAGATCGACGCCAAGCTGACATTCCTCTCGCTGGCGGTCGTGCCGCTGATCGTGTTTTTCATCCATTACTTCGCCAAGCGCATCCGCGAACAGAGCACGGCAATCCAGGAAAGGGAGAGCGACCTGCTTGCCACCGTGCAGGAAGGTCTGGCCTCGATACGTCTCGTCCACGCTTTCGGACGCGAAGACCACGAGGTCGGCCAATTCCGCCGCCGCGCCTCGGAGAGTTTGTCGGCCAACCTGCGCCTGACGATGACCTCGGTTTTCAGCGCAGTTGTTGTGGGGACGCTCATGGCGGCCGGCACGGCGGTCCTTTACTACGCAGGCTCTTTGCACGTTCTCGAGCAGAAGCTCTCGCTCGGCGATTTGCTGGTCTTTGCCTCGTATCTGCTGATGCTCTACCAGCCCCTCGAGCAGTTGACTTACACGGCTTGGGCCATGGAGGGCGCGGCCGCGGGCGCCCGCCGGTGTTTCGAGGTGCTCGACCGGCCCGACGAGGTGCAAGACGCACCTCACGCCAAACCGCTCGGCCGCGTGCACGGCGCCTTGGAATTTCGCGGTGTGGATTTCGGCTACGCTGCGGATCGCCTGATCCTGCGCGACATTTCGCTGCTTGTTCGACCGGGCGAAAGTGTCGCCTTTGTCGGAGGCACCGGCACGGGCAAAAGCACGCTGCTCAGCCTTGTTCCGCGTTTTTACGATCCCGTGCGAGGCGCGGTTTTGATCGACGGGCACGACCTTCGTTCGCTCACAAAAAAATCCGTTCGGGCCAATGTCAGCATGGTGCTTCAGGACACGCTTCTTTTTTCCACTACCGTCCGCGAGAACATCGCCTACGGCCGCCCCGGTGCAACCGAGGAGCAAATCATCGAGGCGGCGCGGCGGGCCCAGGCTTATGACTTCATCATGGCCATGCCCGACGGCTTCGCCAGCCAGGTGGGAGAGCGGGGCAACCAGCTCAGCGTCGGGCAGCGCCAGCGCATCGGCATTGCCCGGGCGTTTTTGAAAGGTGCGCCGATCCTGCTTCTCGACGAGCCGACCTCGGCTTTGGATCCGGCGACGGAGAGCGCGATCATGGATACCATCGCCGAATTGATGCACGGCCGCACCACGCTGATCATCACGCACCGACTCTCCACGGTGCACGGGATGGGCAGGATTGTCGTGCTTGACCGCGGGGCCATCGCGGAAGTCGGCACCGGGCCGGAGCTGCTGGCCCTCGGCGGGGTTTACGCCGCGATGTATCAGGCAGGACAATACGACCGCTGAGACCAATTCGACCTCCCATGCGCATCATCTGCACCGGACTCATCGGCCAATATCCTTTCGGGGGCGTCACCTGGGATTACCTGCAATATGTCCTCGGATTTCGCGCGCTCGGCCACGATGTGTGGTATCTCGAGGACACGGGAGCTTGGGCCTACGACCCGCTGGCGCAACAGCCCAGCGACGATTGTTCGAACAACGTCGCCTACCTGCGTCGTATCATGGAGGCCTTTGACCTCGGTGACCGCTGGATCTACCGCAACGGCGCCGACGGGCGATATCACGGCATCGACGATCCGGATCTGGCGGAAAAAACAATCTCGGGTGCCGATGTTCTCGCCAATGTTTCCGGCGCCTGCTGGTTGCGCGAAACAACGGCGTCCATCCGCACCAAACTTTTTCTGGATGGGGATCCGATGTTCACGCACATCGGAATGGCGACCGACCGGTCCACCGCCGACCGGATCCGCAGCCACGATGTGCATTACTCGTTCGGTCTGAACATCGGCCAGCCCGACTGCGCCGTGCCGGCCTGCGGACTGCGCTGGATCCCCACGGTGCAGCCGATCGTGCTGCATTATTGGGACGGGCCCGGCATTGATCCCTCCCCGCTGGTTCGAGATGCCTGGGCCACCGTGATGAATTGGTCCAGCTATGCCGCGAAGGAATTCCAGGGTGAAAGCTACGGACAAAAAGACGTCGAATTCATGCGCTTTCTCGACTTGCCGCGCCTCACAGGCGATAAATTTGTCTTGGCCGTCGGCCAAGGTCCAGGCCGCAAACGTCCGACGGAGCAACTCCTCGGGCACGGCTGGCAGATCATCGAGCCAGACGAGGCGCTTCCCGACCACACCAGCTACCGCAATTTTCTCGCCGGCGCCAAAGGGGAATGGAGCATCGCCAAAAACGGCTATGTCAAATCTCGCAGCGGTTGGTTCAGTTGCCGCAGCGCCTGCTATCTGGCTCTTGGAAAACCCGTGGTTGTGCAGGACACAGGCTGGAGCAAGCACCTGCCGAGCGGCCAAGGCGTGTTGGGTTTCACGACCGTCGATGAAGCCGTGGACCAGATACGGGCCGTCGCGTCGGATTACGATCGCCATGCGCGGGCGGCCCGCGCTTATGCATGTGAATATTTCGAGGCGGAGAAAGTGCTCTCTTCGCTTTTGGAGAGTGCAGGCGTCTGAATTCCCGATGAACCTTTTCCGCGGGCCGGTCCTGATGCTCGTCTTTTCGCTGGGCCTGGCGGGCTGCGCGTTGTTCGGCAAAAAGAAAAATGCCGTCCCGGAAGCAACCCTGCCACCGCTTCTCGGCCGCGTGATCATGGTCGATGCGGAGCATCGCTTTGTCCTGCTCGACTCCGGTGCATCCTCGGCTTTGGCGCCGGGAGCGCAAGTAGTGACATTCCGAGACAAGCGGCGGACATCGGTGCTGCGCACAACGGGCGAATCGCAGCCTCCCTACATCGCGCTCGCCATCGTGGCCGGTGAGCCAGCGCTGGGTGATCAGGCGGCGCTGGAGGGTTCGGTCCAGCCGGCGCAAAGCCCGCAGCCCCAGGCACGCTGAAAGGTTTGCGAAACGATCGTTTGGGAGTTTTAATGACATTTCCAGCATGAACCTTTTGTTCCGCGTCGCGGCAACTGCCGCCATGGTCTCCGCGTCTTTTCATGCGCTGCGTGCCCAGGAGCCTGGGGCCTCTCCGGCCCAACCTCCCGCCACGCTCGCTCCGATACCGGCCGGCATGCCGACCCCGATGCCTTCGCCGACAGCTTCGTCGGCGATGCTGATCACGAATTTCCCCGGCCTGGATCCCGCCTTGGATGCGACCAACAATCCCGGAATCCCGGGACCGGGCCAGATGGTTTTTCCGACGATGCCTTCCATTCCGGAACCGCCGGTGCAAAAGGGACCCAGCCCCGTCACGAGCATCAAACTTCCGCCCGCCAGTTCGCTCGAGCTGAGTCTGACCCCGGATGCCAAGCCGCTGACGATCGAGGGAGCGATCAGCACGGCATTGAAGAAGAACCCCGACGTTCTCGCGGCCATCCAGCAAATCCGCCTCACGCGCGGCCAGTTGGTCCAAGTTCGCGCCGCGTTGCTGCCGACCCTCGCCGCGAATTCCGGCTACGGTGTGGAGTCGGACACGCTGGCCGACGCGTCTTACGCTGGCAACCTCATTGCCAACAACCAGTCGTGGAATGTTTCGATCGCGATCAACCAGAACATCTGGTCCGGTTGGAAAAACCAGGCGGACTTTTCCGCTGCGCGTCTGGCCAACGACAGTTCGTTCTATTCCCTGCGGCAGACGATCGACCAAACGGTGGCCGATACGAAAAAACTTTTTTATGACGTGATCTTTAACCGCGCGTTGATCCGTGTGCGCGAGGAATCCGTTGCCGTTTTGCAGACACAGCTGCAGGACCAGCAGAGCCGCTTCGAGGCAGGAACGGTCCCCCGTTTCAACGTGCTGCAGGCGGAGGTGGCCTTGGCCAACGCGATTCCTCCGGTCATCCAAGCACGCAATGCGCTGCGCATCTCGCAGTTCGCCCTCGTCAAGCAGCTCGGCTTGGATTACCCGCAGAACGCGTCGCAGGTGCCTTTCGACGTGCGCGGCCAGCTCGACTACGATCCGATCAAAATCGATGTCGGCAATTCCGTGTTCAGTGCGCTTGCACGCAACCCTTCGCTCAAAATCCAGCGCCAGAACATCCTCATCGGCGTCGAAAAAGTGAAGGCCGCGCTCTCCGGTTTCCAACCCACGCTCAACGCGACGGCGGGTTACCAGGCCTTCAATGTGCCGACTGCAGCGCAGCTTGATCAGGCGGTCAACGGCCTGTTTTTCGGAGTGACGGGAAGTTGGAACATTTTCGACGGCTTGGCCACCATCGGTGCGACCCAGGCGGCACGCGCTTCCCTCGAGCAATCCAAGATCAACTACGACAACTCGGCCCGCGGCGTGGAACTCGACGTGCAGCGCGCGATTTCCAACCTTATCGAGGCGCAGGAAGTCATCGACAGCCAGCGCGCCAACGTGGTGCAGGCCACCGAGGCGCTGCGCCTTTCGCGCGAGCGGCTCGACGCGGGAGCCGGCACGCAGCTCGACGTGCTCAACGCCCAAGTCTCGCTCCTCCAAGCGCAGACCACCGAACTCGAGGGGCGCTACCGCTACATCATCGCTCTGGCCGAATACAACCGCGTGCTGTCGCTGGACACGGTTTACGCGGACACCTTCGACGATCCGATGCTCACGGCGCGCGAACGCAGCCGCAACGACCTGCTCAACTCGGCGGACAATCCGAACCCCGGCGTGCTCAACGGCGCCATGCCGCGCAAGGACCAGACATTGCCGCGTCCCGCGAAAGTCAAGAAGCAGCAGAAGTCCGCCGCGGTTCCCGATAAAAATAAGACGGTGGACAACCGCTGAGGATGGCGGTGAAAGAGCCGGAGTTCCGACCCTTGTCGTCCGTTGCGGGCCTGCGTGCGGCGTTCATCCCGCGCGTTGCGGGTGTCGATGTGGCGACGGATCGCACAACTGCATTGGCGCGCCTGCGGATGCCGCACGAAGACTGCCTGCGCCAACTCGGATTCGATCCGCTGCGTCTGGCAACAGCCGAGCAAGTGCATGGAGATGTGACCGCCGAGGCCCTCGCGCCCCGGGCGCATGCGGGTGCCGATGCGTTGATCACGAACGTCCCCGGTTTGGTCCTGGGGATTTACGTGGCCGACTGTGCCGCCGTCTATCTGGCCGACCGCGTTGGACGCGCCATCGGGCTGGTGCATTCGGGGCGTGCCGGCACCGAGTTGAACATCACCGGAAGCACGATCCGGATGATGCAACAGACATACGGGATCGAACCCCGCGATCTCGTGGTGCATGTGAGTCCCTGCATCCGACCCCCGCTTTACGAAACCGACTTCGCCTCCGCGATCGTTTCGCAGGCGCGTGCCGCGGGTGCGGTCGATGTTTTCGATGACGGGATCTGCACGGGCAGCAATACCGGCACCTACTACTCTTACCGCGTGGAGCAGGGAAAAACGGGACGCATGCTAGCCGTCCTCGCGCTGGAACTATGACCCGCAAAGAGCGAGACTGAGTGCGCCTCGCGTCCCAGTGGCGGCCGGCGCCGGCTACTGACAAAGAGGCCGCACGTTCCCGGACTGCGCCCGTGGCTTGACGCTCCCGCATGCCAGGGGCTAATGAGGACGCTTGTCGACAGTGCGAGAACGCACGAAACCCTGCCGTAACCACTCCTTGGAGCATTGATGCCTTCCGCCCCCCGCAAGCTTCGCAGCCAGTTCGAGCCCGGCACAACCCGCTGGGCGGTGCGCCGCGCGCAGTGGCTGGCCATGGGGCTGACCGAGGAGGATTTCGACAAGCCCAAGATCGCGATCGTCAACTCGTCGTCGAAGCTATCGATCTGCTTCCAGCACCTCGACGCCGTGGCCGCGGTTGTGGAAAAATCGATTCGTGCGGCTGGCGGGGTGCCGCTCGAGATCCGCACCGCCACGCCTTCCGACTTCGTGACAAGCGCCGGCAAGCAGGGCCGCTACCTGATGCCGACCCGTGACCTGATGGTCAACGATATCGAGGTGCAGGTCGAGGGCGCCGAACTCGACGGCATGGTGCTGCTGTCGTCCTGCGACAAGACCACGCCCGCGCACCTCATGGCCGCCGGCAGGCTCGACGTGCCCAGTATCATCGTCACCTGTGGCTACCAGCTCGGCGACCAGTGCGGCGACCGGCACAACGACATCGAGGAGGTCTACAAGGCCGTCGGCGCGCTCAAGGCCGGAAAGATCACGTTGCAGCAGCTCACCGCGCAGACCTGCACTGCCATCACCGGTCCCGGCGTGTGCGCCGGCCTGGCCACGGCCAATTCGATGCACTGTATGGCCGAAGCCTTGGGGATGGCGCTGCCGGGCAACGCGCCCATCCGCGCAGGCAGCGCGCGGCTCGAAGAGTATGCGGAGCGCGCAGGCCGCACGATCATTGAGCTGATCGAGAGAGACATCCGACCTCGCCGCATCATGACGGCTGGATCCTTCCGCAACGCCGTGCGAACTGCCGTCGCCATTGGGGCGAGCGTCAACGTGCTCCGCCATCTCATCGCCACCGCGATCGAATCCGAGGTGGATGTGGACGTGATCAGTGAGTTCGAGGCCGCAGCAGACGTCCCGCAGGTGACGCGGGTGCGTCCCAACGGGCCGGACCGCATCGAAGCTCTCGACGTGGCCGGGGGCGCCGCGGGCGTGATGAAGCAAATCGCCCCCCTGCTCGACACCGGTGTCCTGACGGTGACCGGGCGCACGCTCGCCGACAACCTCGCTGCAAGGCCGGCGCCCGACGAGACGGTGATCAGGCCGCTGGGCTCGCCCTTCCGCCGGGAGCCGGGGCTCGTCATCATCCGCGGCAACCTCGCGCCCCAAGGCGCAGTCGTGAAACTTTCGGCCGTTCCCGAGCACGTTCGCACCTTCAGTGCCCCGGCGGTTGTGTTCGAGGACGAAGCGGTGGCGATCGCCGGACTGGCAAATGGCAAGGTGCGGGCGAACCAAGTGGTGGTGCTGCGGATGCTCGGGCCCAAGGGAGGGCCGGGCACGGTGTTCGCGGCGAGCTTTATGGCCGCACTTGTCGGCGCGGGGCTCGGCGACGCGGTGGCTGTTGTCACCGACGGCGAACTCTCGGGCCTCAACAGCGGCATCACCATCGGACAGGTCATGCCCGAGGCGGCGGAAGGCGGCCCCTTGGCCGCGGTCGTCGATGGCGACGTCGTTTCCATCGACCTGAACCGGCGCACGATTACTCTCGACGTCCCCGACCACGAGTTGCAGCGTCGCCTCGCCGCCCTGCCGCCTTTCCCCGCCACCCGGGAAAAGGGCTGGTTGGCGATGTATCAAGAGCTTGTGCAGCCCTTGGCCAAGGGGGCGGTGCTCGGGGCGCATCGGTGGAGGAAGTAAACGCGATGCGAACCGAGGTCAGGGACGCGCGGCCCGTGACGCGGTTGGACTGCGACGTGCTCGTTGTGGGCGCCGGTGCGGCCGGCGTCGCTGCTGCAACGACAGCCGCACGACGCGGGCTCGATGTGATCGTCCTCGAGCGCTACGGCTTCTCGGGCGGGGGCGCTGTGGCGGGACTTTCCGGGACGGTCTGCGGGCTCTACGAAGCCTCCGAGGATCCCGCCTCCAAACCGAAGCAGGTCGTGTTCGGCTTCGCCGACGAGTTTGTCCGGCTGCTCGAGAGCAAAGGCGGCCTCACCCCGCCGGTCCGCTACGGAAAGACGTTCACCCGAGTGCACGACCCGCACGTGTGGCGCGAGACTGGCGACCACCTGCTTGCGGACGCAGGCGTGCGGGTGTTCTTGCACACGCTCGTCACCGACGTTCTGACGGACGGGGGCGAACGCGTGGCCGGCGTCATCGCCTCGACCAAGCAGGGCCGTCTCGATATCCGGGCCGGGCTCACGATCGATGCCAGCGGCGACGCCGATGTGGCCGCCATGGCCGGGCTGCCGACCTTCCAGGGAGACGACGGGAAAGTGCAGAATCCGACAATGATGTTCCGGGTGCAGGGCGTGGACATGCCGCGGTTCCTCGCGGCCCGCGGGCCGGACAGCATTATGGGTGACCGGACGGTGGAGACGATCCAGCGGCTGAACGCGTCGGGCACGCACGTGCTGCCGCGGGCGAAGATCTTTCTGTTCGAGACGCCCCGCCCTGGTGAATTGCTGTGCAACGCGACCCGGGTGATCGGCCGCGACGGCCGCGAGCTCGATCCCGTTCGGATCGCGGACCTCACCGAGGCGGAGATCGAGGGCCGCAGGCAGGTGCGCGAGGTCGAGCGATTCCTCCGGGAACACGTGCCAGGCTGCGAGAGCGCGTGGCTCAACGACACCGGCGTGCAGGTCGGGGTGCGCCAGACTCGCCAGATCCTCGGCGTGATGACGCTGGGCGTCGACAATATCGTCGGCAAGGCCCGCTTCGACGGGGGCATCGCTCGCAGCCCCTGGCCGGTGGAACTGCACAGCGGCGAAAAGCCGCGCCTGGTGTGGATCTTTGACGACTACTACGAGGTGCCCTACGAATGCTTCGTGCCCCGGCACGGCGAATCGCTGTTGATGGCGGGGCGGTGCCTCTCGGCCCAGCACGAGGCGATGGCCTCAGCCCGCGTGACGGCGCAGTGCTTCGCCTACGGCCACGCGATCGGCCACGCAGCGGCCATGGCGCTGCGCGAGAATCTGCCGCCGCGGGCCATCGCGGGCCGCGAGTTGCGTGCCGTCTTGAACCGCGACGGCGCCCGCCTCGACTGAGCACCTTTGGTCCCAATGCTGCGCGGGGCCGGATCTCGCGCTCGTCACATCCGCTCCGGGACTTCGACGCCTAGAAGGTCCAGTCCCTGCCTGAGCACGCGAGCGGTGGCGTCGCACAGCACGAGCCGCGAGTGCTGCGTGTCGCCCTCGGACTTCAGCACAGGGCAAGCCTCGTAGAACGCATGGAACGCGTTGGCTGTCTCGAAAAGATGGTTGGCGAGAAGGTTGGGACGGAACTCGTTGAGGACCAGCGGGACGGTCTCGCCGAACTGCAGGAGTTTTTTCGCAAGCGCGAGTTCCGAAGGTTCGGTGAGGCGCACATTTGTCGTGTCGCCGAGTTCGGAGCCGAGCTTGCGGAAAATCGAGCGCACTCGCACGTAGGCATTCTGCAGATACGGGGCCGTGTTGCCCTGCAGCGACAGCATCTTTTCCCAGGAAAAAACATAATCGGTCATGCGGTGCTGGGAGAGTTCCGCGTATTTGACAGCGCCGAGTCCGACGATGCGGGCGGTGCGTGCTTTCTCCTCCGCGGGCAAATCCGGATTTTTTTCCTCGATCAGCGCCCGGGCGCGCGCTTCCGCCTCGTCCACAAGGTCGCGCAGCGGGACATTGTCGCCCGAGCGCGTTTTCATGAGTTTGTGGTCGTCGCCCAAAATGCTTCCGAAGGCGATGTGTTCGAGATCAACCGCTATTCCCATGCGCCGCGCGGCAGCGAAGACCTGCTGGAAATGGAGTTGCTGCGGCGCCCCGGTCACATACCAGATGGCGTGCGGATCCCAGCGTTCGAGACGGTATTCGATCGTGGCCAGATCCGTCGTGGCGTAGAGGAAGCCACCGTCGCTTTTCCGGACGAGGCAGGGCTTGTCGGCCAAGGCGGGAATGTCGGCAAAGAAAATGCAGGCCGCGCCCTCGCTGATCTGCGCGATTCCGGCGGAGAGGAGCTTGTCCACCATCGGGCCAAGCGCGGGATCGTAGAAACTTTCGCCCAGGCGCTCGTCGAATTTGATGCCGAGCCTGTCGTAAATGTCCTGGAACTCGGCCCAGGACATTTCGACGAGCTGTTTCCATATGGCTCGGTTCTCCTCGTCCCCCTGCTGCAGCTTGACCAGTTCCTCGCGGGCTTGCCTGTGCACCGCGGGATCGGTCTGTTCGAGGGCGTTGACCTCGCGGTAAAGTCGCGTCATTTCCGCGACGGGGTCGCGCCCGAGCGCCTCGCGGTCGAGAAGATGTTTCCATCCGTAGAGCACCTTTCCGAACTGCGTGCCCCAGTCGCCGAGATGGTTGTCGGTGACAACTTCGTGCCCGGCGAAACGGGCGATTCGCGCGAGCGCGTCGCCGAGGATGGTGCTGCGGATGTGGCCCACGTGCATCGGCTTGGCGACGTTGGGCGAGCTGAAGTCGATGACGATGCGCCGCGGGTCCGCGGTGGCCGGGACGCCGCAGCGCGGATCGCCGGCGAGATCCTGCAGCTTGCGGCTGATCCATCCGGGTTGCAGCCGGAAATTCAGGAAGCCCGGGCCGGCGATTTCCGGACGCTCGCAAATGTCGTCCGCCTCGAAGTAGTCGGCGATTTTCGATGCCAGTTCGCGGGGGTTGGTCTTGGCCGCCTTGGCCAGAATCATGGCGGCATTGGTCTGGTAATCGCCGAAGCGCGTGTCGGCCGCGGCCACGACTTCACCGCGCTCGGGTGGCAATCCTGCCGCCACCATGGCTTCGTGCAGCCGTCTGGTCAGCACGGCCTGCGGCGTGCTGTTCATCAGCGGTTGCCGCCGCGGTTGGTGAAAACCTGCAGGATGGCTGCCGCATCGGGCGCGGCGGCAAGCTCCTCGCGCACTTTGCGGTCGTTGAGGAATTTTGCGATGGCGGCCAGGGTGCGGAGATGCACCTGGAACTGGTCGCGCGGGACGATGAAAAGCACGATGAAATGCACGAGTTCGTTGTCCAGGGAGTCGAATTCGATGCCTTTGTCCGAGCGGCCGAATCCGGCCACGACTTCCGTGACGTGTTCCGACGACGCGTGCGGGATGGCGATGCCGAACCCGATGCCTGTGCTCATCGTCTCCTCGCGCTGCTTGAGGGCTGCAAGGATATTGTCGCGATATTCGGACTGTATTCGTCCGCGCGAAACGAGAAGATCCACGATTTCTGTGATCGCCGGCCACCTCTCCGTGGCCTTCATTTCGGGAATTATCTGCCCGATCGTGAGCAAACTTGACAGGGTCATGCGCCTTGACCCGCCACGTTAGCAACGTGCCGACGCGAGGCAAGATTGATTTGGCCCCTTGGAAGTGCGGATGACAGGGACGTGCGGCGCTGTTAGAGGTGAATAAATGCTGCCGGAGTTGCGCACCGAGATCCCTGGCCCGCGCTCGCGCGAATTGGGGCTGCGCCTGCGCCGTGTCGAGTCCCGCAACATCACCATGGTGAACGAGCGTTGGCCCGTCTTCTGGGAACGTGCTGCGGGCGTCAACGTGTGGGATGCGGACGGCAACCGTTTCCTCGACTTCACTTCCGGTTTCGGTGTGGCGGGCCTTGGTCACTCGTTCGAAGCGGCACGCGAGGCGGTGGCCGCGCAATCGCAGCGTCTGATCCATGCGATGGGGGATGTGCATCCGGCCGAAGCGAAGGTTGAGCTTTGCGAGAAACTTGCGGAAATAACCTTCGGACGCTGGGGTGCGGGGCCGGCGAAAGTGATCCTCGGCAACACGGGGTCTGACGCGATCGAAGCGGCGCTGAAGACTGCACTGATGCACAGCGGGAAGCCCGGGGTTCTCGTTTTCGAGGGCGCCTACCACGGTCTGGGCTACGGTGCGCTCGAAGCTTCGGCGCTGGGGTTTTTCCGAGATCCTTTCCGCGCACAGCTCGGTCGTTTTGCCGTGGCTTTGCCTTACCCGTATTGCTACCGCTGCCCGCTCGGCCACGGCGGGGCATTCGCCCTCGCGGGCGGTGAATTTCCCAACTGCAGCACGGGATGCCTGGAGGAACTGCGCCGGAGGATTTGCAGCGAGCTGCGGAAGCGTGAAATCGGCGCCATCCTTGTCGAGCCGATCCAAGGCCGCGCCGGCGAGATTGTGCCCCCCCGCGATTTTTTGCGACTGCTGCGCCGCATCTGCGACGAGGAAAAAATTCTCCTTGTCGCGGACGAGATCTATACCGGGCTCAACCGCACGGGCCGGCTGTTCGCCTGCGACCACTCCGGTGTCGTGCCCGACCTTGTTTGCGTGGGCAAAGCACTCACTTCCGGATTTCCGCTCTCCGCCTGCGTTGGTCGCGCCGATGTGATGGACGCTTGGCCCGATTCCACCGGAGAGGCGCTGCATACGAGCACTTTTCTGGGCAACCCGCTTGGTTGTGCGATGGCTTTGGCCTCGCTGAACGAGCATGCCAAGCCGGAGACTGCCGAGCGCGTGCGGACGGCTGCCAAGCATCTGCGCACCGGTCTCGAGGCCATACCCTCGCCGCGCATTGGACAGGTGAGGGGAGCAGGCCTGCTCTTCGGCATGGAACTTGTGGATTCATCAGGCGCGCCGGATGCCAAGGCGGCTGCGGATTGCGTGATGGGGGGTCTGCAAGCGGGGCTGATCCTCCTCGCCGGCGGGCGCCAAGGCAACGTGCTCTCGTTTACGCCGCCCTTCGGTATCGCACCGGAGGAGTCGGACTTCCTTGCCGCTCGGATCGGCGGGTTGCTCGGCGCTGATTAATTGCGCCAGTCCAGCGCGCCTTTTTTGATGGCGTAAATGTAGCCTGCTGTCAGCACGGCGACAAAGCCTGCCATGCTCCAGAAAATGACGGCGCCGTGCTGTGCGAGAAACTCGCGGTAAACAACGGCCCAAGGATACATGAAGACGATC
Organism: Chthoniobacterales bacterium; assembly: GCA_018883245.1. Taxonomy (NCBI): domain Bacteria; kingdom Pseudomonadati; phylum Verrucomicrobiota; class Spartobacteria; order Chthoniobacterales; species Chthoniobacterales bacterium. The sequence continues at coordinate 108,267 of VEQL01000001.1, read as the reverse complement.
TCGATATCGAAAAGTATGAACAGCATGGCCACGAGGTAGAACTTCACGCTGAACCTCGGGGCGGCGGCATCACGCACGGGAATGCCGCATTCGTAAGCCATGTCCTTCGCTGCGCTGCGGCGCCCGGCGCGCCCGGCCACCATGCTCGAAATGAAAATGGCGACGGCCAGCCCGATAGCCGTGATCAGATGCAGCGCGAGCGGCAGGTATTGCTCGGTGAGCATCGGCAATGCGCGTCAGCGTGCCGGCGCGTCTGCCGTATCCAGTGCGTTGGCCAGCGAAGCGAGCCCGCGGTATTTTTTGCCGGTCTTCTTGACCATGCCGCGGGAGACAAGATTCTGCAGTTTTTCGTAGGCGCGAAGCCGGAGCATTTCCTCGCCCCCGCTGGCGGCGCCGCGTTTGCGCAGCTTCTCGTGCACAAGATCGAAGAGCTGTTTGAACTCGAAAGATGTTTTCTTCGAGAGGACGCTGACCAGCTCTTCGGTCACCAAATCAGGCAATCGGCGTGAAAACGCACTCTTTCTCTGTATTGGCATAGTGAGCGAATATACGCCGACCGTGGGTTTGGGGCCAGCAAAAATTGACCGATTTGCACAAAAATCGGCCTAAATCGCGCCTAATTCTTTTGCCAAATCTCTGACTGACAATGCGATATGATCGGTTCCGCTGTCCGGAGGCTGGCTTGGGCCGCGGTGACCCCCGCCCAACATGCGGACCAGGATCCGCGGGCGTCCGGGCACATCATAAACATTCCAATAGCGGATCCGGCCGGCCTTGTGCAGGGCTTTGGCCAGAGCCAGGAATTTTTGCTCGATCATGGGTTGGTGCTCGGCGCGGCAGAGTGCCACGACGAGATCCGCCTCGGTGAGGTCCTCGACATCCAGAGCGAGGGGATCGCGGGGTTCGCCGGCCGCGGACTCCATGCCGCGGCCCCTGAGATAAGACACCACATGCTCGGAGATGCCTTTCAATTCTCCGGTCTGCAAAAGTCCGCGCGACTCGGCCTCCCAAGCCAAGCCCGCTGCCGAGGCTTCGGCATTGAACAGAATTTCCGCCAAACGGCTGCGGTAATAGTTTCCGCTGCAGATGAAAAGGACGCGTTTTTTTCGCGGCAATCCGGGCGCTGCGTAGCCCGCTGGTTTTTGCTCACCTTCCATGGAACATCATTTACCTGCCCGGATTTGCCTGCATGCCTCGTAAAGGACAATGCCCGCCGCCGCCGCCAAATTCAAGCTGCGCGCCTCCGCCTGCATGGGGATGGTCAGCAGATGCCCTTGCTCGGCGGCGAGCAGGCTTTCCGGCAGACCGCGCGTCTCTCGTCCGAAGACCAGATAATCGCCGTCCCGGAACTGCGCGTCCCAATACGGATGCCCGGTTTTGGTCGTAAGAAAATGAAAACGACCGTCCGGTGCGGCGGAGCGCAACTCATCGAGCGAAGACCACTGCACGATGTCGCATTTTTCCCAGTAGTCCATCCCCGCCCGGCGCAGGGCGGGCTCGTCGATGCGGAATCCCAGTGGTCCGACCAGATGCAAACGCGAGCCCGCGGCGAGGCATGTGCGCGCGATGTTGCCCGTGTTTTGCGGGATTTCCGGCTCGACCAGAACGACGTTCAGCATGTCCGTCTCTTTCCGCCCTCGTTGACCACGAGCGATTTGAGTGCGGTCATTTCCTCCATCGCGTAGCGCACGCCTTCGAGCCCGCACCCGCTGTCTTTCACCCCGCCGTAGGGCATGTTTTCCGTGCGGAAAGTCGGCACTTGGTTGACCAGGACCGCACCGGCTTCCAACTCGTCGTAAGCCCGCGCGATTTTCGCTTCATCCTTGGTGAAGACGCCCGCTTGCAGGCCGAAGCGCGATTCGTTCGTCGCCGAAAGCGCTTCCGCAAAGTCGCCGTAGGCGCGCAGCGCGGCGACCGGTGCAAAAGCCTCTTCGCACCAGATCGCGGAGTCTGTCGGGACGTTTTCGAGGACGACCGGATGGAGCACTTGGCCTTCCACGCGGAGCGGGGTGAGCATCCGCGCGCCGTGCGCTTGGGCATCCGCGATGCGTTCCAGCGCCAGTTCCAGCGCCCCGCCGGTGATCATGGGTCCGACGACCGTGTGAGGATCGCGAGGATCGCCGGCCGGCGCCGACTCCGGAAGCCGCGCGAGCAATTCGTGTTTGAAACCGTCGTAGATGCGCTCGTGCACGAAGATCCTTTGCACGCTGATGCACGACTGACCCGCGTAAGCGAAGGCGCCGGCGGCAATTTTTTCCACGTGGGATTTCCAATCCGGGTCCGGTTCGACGATGCACGCCGCGTTTCCGCCCAGTTCGAGCGTCACGCGCTTTTTCACCGCTTTTGCTTTGAGCTGCCAGCCGACATCCGCGCTTCCGGTGAAGCTGAGCATTTTGATCCTCGCATCACCGAGAAGCCCGGCGACGCGGCCGTGGTCGAAGGGAAGGACGTTGATCTGGCCCGGCGGCACGCCGCACTCCCGCAAAACTCCGGCCAAACGCAATGCGGCCGAAGGTGCGCGGGGCGACGGCTTCAGGAGCATGGTGTTGCCCGCGGCGATGCACGGGGCGATTTTGTGCGCCACGAGGTTGAGGGGGAAATTGAATGGCGTGATGCCGAGGACCACGCCGAGCGGAAAGCGCCGCGCCGTTCCATGGTGCCCTGCGCCTGCCGCCGTGGCTTCCATGTGAATATCGAATGTGCACGGCTCCCTCGCGGCATCCGCAGCCGCGGCGAAAGTCGTCACGGCGCGTTGCACCTCGGCCCGGGCCAAGCTCACGGGCTTACCCGCCTCGGAAACGATGATCTCCGCGAATTCGTCGGCGCAGCGAGCGATGCACCGGGAGATTTTTAGCAGCAAAGCCGCGCGCTCTTCGGCGCCAACATGGCGCGTCGTGAAAAAGGTTTTGTGCGCGAGCGCCAGCGCCTCTTCGATCTCGCGCGGACCGGCCATGCAGACACGGGCTGCGACAGATCCGTCGTAAGGGTTGGCGACCTCGAGGATTTCCCCCGTCGCCACCTCGCTGTCGCCGAGCAGGAACGGCGCCGGTTTCATAGGCGCTCGGTTTCGCGCTTTTCGACAAAGACCGGAAGGCCTTCGTGGCTGAAGTGCGACATCAGTTCGTCGGGATGCAGGGCCTCGGGCATCATCACCCCGCGTTCTTTGATCTTGCCCTCGACGAGCAGTCGCGCGGTCAGCGCCGCGGGTATCCCCGTCTGCACGAGCGTGAGCGAGTAGCCGTGCTTGGCGTAACAGTCGTGGTGGTTGTCCATCGTGTAGATGAAGTATTCCACGTGCCGCCGGTTGATCGAGCCGCGCACTTCGGTGCCGACGCAAGAGTAGCCGTCCACCGTCGAACCGAGCTGCGCGGGCTTGGGCAGGGCGTGGGTTGCCACGCGCACGGGGGAAACTTCCGAGCCGTCCACCTTCACTTTTTTCCACGTGTCGAGATCGAGGAGACCGAGAGACCGCGAGAGGTTTTTCACCTTGTCGCTCACGCTGTATTTGAAGACCGAGTAGCGCACGCCTTTGCGCACGAAAGGCGGATGCAGCCCGAGACTCACGCCTTCCTCGTGCGCCACGGCATAGGTCGGTTGAAGGCCGATCGGCTCGGGGAAACGTATCCACTCGAACTCCGACTCCAGCGGTTTGCCGGCCGTGACTTTCCCGTTTTTGACGAAATACGGGGTGGCTCCGAGTTCCTCGAAAAAAGTTTCCGGCGAGAACAGCACGGCAAAGCGGTATCCTTTGACTTCCGCGTTGTCCGCATCGAGGACGCGGATACTCGTGGCCGTGTCGAGGCGATCGACGGCCCAGCGGGCGAAGACGTTCACCGCGCCGGGATCCATACCCATGCACAGGATGCCGGCAAGATTTCCCGCGCGGAAAATCGCGTCGAAGTTTTCGATCTCGGTGTCGAAGGAGTTTTTCGACGAGCGGCGCGCTCCCGGCGGCGCATAAATGTCTGCCGCCATGTCGATGTAATGCGACCCGGCATCCGCGCACGCGGTGAGCACGGCATGGTTGGTCGCGCAGTTGGCCGCGTTGCAGGTGACTGCGACTTTGTGCTGCCGCATCAGAGCCGCGGTGCTTTTGGTGTCCGTTGCGTCCGCGCGCACGACGACAAAACGGTTGCGGGGAATGCGCTTGGCCAGCTGCTCGGCGAACACCGGGTCGCGGTCGGCGCAGACGATGGTGTCGATGGAATCATAGCCGTGCAGTTTCTGGGCGATGACCGAACCCACGCCGCCCATGCCGATGACCATCGCGTTAGCCATTTATTAACCCTCTGTTTCCATCTGGTCTGCCAGCGCGGCAATGCCGCGCAGTGTCCACAGCGTATCGACATTCGCGCTCAGTCCGGTGAGGCGCTTCACGATCCGCGCATCTCCGCCGGTGAAGATGATCTTGGGCCGCCGTTGACCGAAGTTTTCGGCGCAGAGTTTTTCCAGCATACGAGAAACCAGCGCGGCGTATCCTCCCGCCATACCCGCACGAAGCGCCTCGTTCGTGTTGCGTCCGGTCCAGCGCCGCGGCCGCACATCCTGCGCGGACGGCAGTAGCGCGGCGCGCGACTCGAGCGCGTCGGACAACGTGCCCCATCCCGGCGCGATGGCGCCGCCGGTGTGGCATCCGCCTTGATCGAGGACGTCGAATGTCGCGGCGGTGCCGAATGACGCGACGATGAGGCCGCGGCGGTGGCAGCGGAACGCCTCGGCCATGTTCGCCAAGCGGTCGGCGCCGATCGTCCGACGATCGACGAGCGTTTTGAACTCCAGCGGCGTGCGGGGACCGATCAAAAGAATCCCAGGACACGCCGTGCGCAGGATGCGCGCGACACCCGGAACGACGCAGGCCGCTGCGGTTCGTTCCGGCCGGATTTTTTTGCACAAGGCTTTCACTTGCGCGGCGGTGAGCGAGGCTGTCGGCAGGGTGGCAAGGATTCGCGGACGGAGGTTCCCCTGCGATTTCACCGCGAACTTCACCGCGGAGTTGCCCGCGTCGACGAGCAGGATCGGGTAGGCGCGATTCTTTGCCACGGATCGATTTTAGCGCGAAACGGTGCCGAGAACACCGCTTTCTCCCCGACTCAAGCTCCGCATGGCAGGGTGCGAGGATAGCAACCGGAGTGCGCGGCGCAGCAGAGTCTTCCCGGGTTCCGTGCGGTGCCAGGTCGATGCGCCCGAGGGATGGGGCAGGGCGACGAGATCGAATTCAAACCCGGCGCGTTCCGCGCGGATTTTGCGTCCGATCACCCCGGCGAGTTTCTCCGCCTGAAAGAATTGCGCGATGGCGAGTTTCCCCACCGGGATCACGAGTTCCGGACGCAGCAGGGCGATTTCGCGATCCAGCCACGGGGCGCAGTTGGCGATTTCCTCTTCATCGGGAACGCGGTCGCCGCTTCCCTTCGGATGCTTGCCGGGAAAGCAGCGGCACACCGCAGCCATGTAAATATTGCCCCGGAAAAATTCCTCGCCGAATCCGCAGGCATCCTCGAACCAGCGGAAAAGCGTTTTGCCCGCGGTCCAGGCAAACGGCCGCCCGAGCTGCGGTTCCTTCACTCCCGGTGCCTGGCCGACGAGCATCACTTTGCTGCGCACGGGTCCGCCCGACACCGGCGCCGACGCCATGCGCGGGCACTTGCGGCAGGCGTGCAACTCCGCCACGTGCGCATGGAGCGTCCGTGCGGTCATCGCCCCTTGAATCGCGGAGGCCTTTTTTCTTTGAAAGCGCGGATGCCCTCGGCGTAGTCCTCGCTGTCATAAACACGACGGCGGATCGCCTGGATCTGCTCGGCGGTCTCGGCGTCGATGTGATGCCCGCGTGTGAGCAGGCGGAATTCCGCCTTGAGCGCCCGCACGGCAAGCGGGGCGTTGGCCGCGATGGCGCCGGCGATCTTCATCGTGCATTCCTCGAGCTGGTAGGGCGGCACAACGTGGTTGACGAAGCCGTTGTTCCACGCGTCGCCAACCGGCACGGGTTCGGCGGTGAAGAACATTTCCTTGGCTTTGTTGACTCCGATGATGTTGGTGAAGTGGATCAGGCCGGAGGCGTTGTAGGGAATGCCGATCTTGGCGGGGGTCATGGCGAAGGTGCTTCCCTCGGCCGCGATGACGATGTCGCTGGAAAAACAAAGGTCGCAAGCGCCACCCCAGACGGACCCCTCGACCATGGCGATGACCGGGACCGGGCAGTCCTGGATCTTGCGCAGCAAGGTCTCGAGCGAGTCGAAGTAGGCGAGGGGGTCGCGGCGCGGCTCGGGCAATTCGTTGATGTCGTGGCCCGCAGACCACACCTTCGCGCCGGGTGCCGCGCGAAGCACGAGCACATTGGCCCCGTCGGACACCAAGCCGTCGAGCGCATCCATCAGCTCCTGCATCATTTCGCGGTTGAGGCAGTTCTTTTTGTCCGCTCGGTTGAACTGCATCACGCCGATGCTGCCGGAAAGCGTCCGTTCGATCAGTGCCATCGCATCCGTTGCTACGGCACCCGCCCCGCCGAGTAAAGTCCGGCCGTCAGTGCGTTTCGACGGGCTGCATCAGCGCGGAAAGCTCCTCCGCTGCCTCGCGGTTGCCGGGCTCCAGTCTGACGAGGACGCCCAAGGCTTCGATCACGCCCTGCTTGTTGCCGCATTGCGCTTCCATCCGGGCGAGATTGGCCGCCGAGCCGGGTGTCGCGCGCAGCGCCAGCGACCGGCGCATGAGCGCCACAGCCTCCTGCCGCCGCCCGAGTTTCCACACGATGACCGCAAGATCGTTGTGCGCTTCGGCGCTGTCCGGTCTCCGCGCGATGACTTGCCTCATCAACGGTTCCGCCTCCGCGGTGCGTCCGCGGTCGTCGAGCGCCGACGCGTAATTGTGCATCGCTTTCCAGCTCTCCGGGTTGACCGCCAGTGTGTCGGCAAAAAGTTTCAGGTCCTCCGACCACAGCGGGAGTCTCCACGCGCTGAGGAAGCCGAGCATCACGGCGCAGGCGACGACAGCAGCATCGATCCAGCGGCGGTTGGTTTGAACGAGGATCATCGATGCGGCGAGCGCCGGTCCGAGCATCGCGAAATAGGCGTAGCGATCGGCTACTGTGCTAACGACTTGGAAATTGAAAGGAACGAGACCCAGCGTGGGGAGCAGCGCGGCGGCGAAAATCCCGAAGGGAACCAGATAGACGCGCAGGGGCTTGAATGCGGCGAGCGCGGCAACCACGGCGCACGGCACGATCCAGATCCACCATAGCAAACCGGATGCCATCATGCTGTCGGGCGAGCGCCCATAGTCGGCCGCCAAGGCAGCGGGCCACAACGCTTTCCCGATATAGAAAGTCAGCGCGTCCGCCGCGACCAAAGGCCTGACCCACACGGGGACAAGTCCTGCGGCGAGTTCGGCGGCCCACTGCGCGCTGCTTGTGATGAGAACCCACGCGGCGCCAATGGCAAGCCAGGGCCCAAGCGCCGTGGCGATTTTGCGCCAAGGCCACGTGAAGGGTGCGACGGCGAGAATCCCGGCGACCAAAGGCAGCGATACCCCGGCCGGCTTGGCGGCCAGCGAGGCAACGAAAAGCAGTGTTGCTACGCCCCAGCGCGCGGGCGTGAGACGTTCCGCGCCGAAAAGAACCGCGAGCGAGGCGAGTCCGAGGCATCCTCCCAGCACGTCGCGCAGTCCCGAGACCCACGCCACGGGTTCCACTTGGAGCGGGTGCAGGGCGAAAATCGCCGCGCCGACCGCCGCGGCGAGGTCCGCGCGCCCACCGGTCGCGCGCGGGAAGAAGCGGACGGCAGTTCGTCGCAGGAAGACGAAGACCAGCACTGCCGAAACGGAGTGTGCCGCAACATTCGCCCCGTGGAACCACGCAGCGTTAATCGGACCCGATACAATCGGAATCCCGTCCCACCACCTTGATGCCGCCGCCATCGCCGCCCACACGGAGTAGGTAAGCGGGATGTAAAGCTGCTGCCAAGGCCCCGACCAGAGCGCCCGGATCCCGGACCATGAAAGCTGCGCCACGTGCGGGTTGGCGTGGACGTGGATGTCGTCGTCCCAGAAAGGAAAAAACGGGAATCGCACTGCCGGAAGAAAAAGAGCCAGCGCGACCATTGCCACCGCCAGCCCCCAAGCCCATGCGGGCACCGTTGGGCGTCTCGACTCCATGACCCCCATTCATCGCACAAAGGACGCCCCCGGATCCACACTTGGAAAATCGGCTTCCCCAAGGCGGGGCTTTCGCTTTCAAATACGACTTCACTCCAAACTCATAAATTTTGACGAAATGAAACCTTCTTCCCCGCTCGCCCTTATACTTTCCATCGCATCAGTCGTCGGCGTGTTGATTCTGTTGCTGCTTTACTTCGGGCAGCGCAGTGCTGCCCGCGAACTTCGCGCCATGGTCCTGAGCGATCGCGCCAACGCGGCCCTTAGTGCCAATGCGGGCGCGGACGCCGAGACCATGCTTGCTGAAGTTTACGAACTCAAGCCGTCCACCCCGAACCTCTGGCGCCGTCGCGCCATCGCCCGCATGATGGCCGGCCAGAATTTCGAAGCTATCACCGCTGCGCGCGAACAACTCAAAGCGAATCCCGGGGACACGGGGATGTCCGCGCTTTTGGGTGCGGCGCAGATCCTGACCAAGGACTACGATGGTGCCGACCAGACTTTGACTGCAGCGCTTCAGCTCGCGCCGAACCAGCGAGATCTGGTGCAAAATCTTTCCGAGCTGCGGCGGTTGCAAAAACGTCCGGCCGATGCCGCCAAGCTCATCGACCAATATCTGGCGCAAAATCCCGGTGATGGCTTCTTCCAATACAAGCGCGCCATGGCCGATGTGGCCGGCGACCTTCCCGCGCAGCGCCGCAAAGAAATCGCCGAAGCCATCGCCGCCGGCAACGGCACCGCTGGAATTTACGTGGTCGGTGCCGCGATCGATTTCCGCGACGGCAAGCCCGATGCCGCCCGGCAGAAACTCGAGATGGCCAATCAGCGTTCGAGTGCGCAGGACATGCGCACGATGCTCGAGGACGAGTTTTTCCGCGATCACATCCAGTTCAACGCTCCCGGTGCGGCCGCCGGCCAATCCGCCGCGCCTGCGCGCTCTCCCGCGGCGTCACCGTCGCCCGCAGCCTCGCCGAGGTAATTCGCACCCGGCGCGGTCCCGCGCAATTTCTCCTCGCCGCAGGCAGGCACACCCGCCATACAGGGCGAAGCTATGAAAAACCTCCGGCTTCTCACTTTGGTTTTGGCCTTCGTGCCGATCCTGCTCACCGGCTGCGGATACAATCGCCTCGTCGGCTTGCGCCAGCAGACCGACAGCAGCTGGGCCGACGTGGAAAACGTCTATCAGCGGCGCGCGGACCTCGTGCCGAATCTCGTCAAAACGGTCGAAGGCGCGGCAAACTTTGAAAAATCGACGCTTACCGATGTTATTCAGGCGAGGCAGCAGGTGACGAATGTCAAAATCGATCCGAACAGCCCGCCGGCCACGCCCGAGGCCATGGCCGCTTTCCAGCAGACGCAGGATGCGCTTTCCGGCGCGCTCTCCCGTCTGCTCGTCACGGTCGAGCGCTACCCCGAACTGAAGGCCAACGCGAATTTCCAGAATCTTCAGGTGCAGCTCGAGGGCACGGAGAACCGCATCGCGGTCGAACGCCGAAAGTTCAACGAGTCGGTGCAGCAATACAACACGGCCATCAAACAGTTTCCGACGATCGTTTACGCCGGTTTCCTCGGGTTCAAAGAGCGTCCGTATTTCGCCGCGCGCGCCGGGGCAGACCAAGCGCCCGATGTGAATTTCAACTTCGGCGGACCGCCGGGGTCCTGACCTGCGCAAAGTCGTGCGCGCTCGCGTTCTCAGCGCGTTGTTCCTGGTCGCCGCGGTGCTGTCTGCGCCGGCGCGCCAGACGCCGCTTCCGCCGCCGCCCGCGGACTACGTGCTCGACCGCGCGGGGGTGTTCAGCCCCTCGCAAAAAGCGGCGCTGGCGGCCGAGTTGGCGCAGTTCGAGCGCGAAACATCGAACCAGCTTTGGGTCTGCGTCCTGCCGGAGGTCCCGGAGGACTTTGCGATGGAGGATTTCACCCAGCGCACAGCCGAGGCGTGGGGTGTCGGGCGCAAGGGCCGGGACAACGGGATCGTGCTTTTTGTTTTTCCCCAGTCGCGCCAGATGCGTGTCGAGGTGGGCTACGGGCTCGAAGGTGCCGTGCCCGATGCCCTCGCCAACGGGATCATCAACGCCGAAATGGTTCCGTCCTTCCGCGCGGGCGACATGGCCGGCGGGATTTTGCGCGGTGCGGGCGCGCTCATGGCGGCAGCGCGAGGCGAATACCGGGGCAGCGGGCGCACCGCAGCCGAGGAGCAGCAAACTGAGGCGGACCCCGCAGCGTCGCTGGTTTTTTGGATCATTCTGATCATCATCCTTATCATCGTCGTGCGTCGCAGCCACAGTCACGGCGGGACGGTTTATTCGCCGCGTGGACGTCGTGACGTCTTTTTCCCGGGAAATTTCGGTGGTGGCGGCTTCGGCGGTGGAGGTGGGTTCGGGGGAGGATCGATCGGAGGAGGCGGCGGTTTCGGCGGCGGGGGAGCCAGCGGGAGGTGGTGAAATGAACGCGCGCGAATTTCTTTCCACGATCGACGAGGACGCCGTGCTCGAGGCGGTGAGGCGCGCCGAGCAGCGGACCTCCGGCGAGGTGCGTGTGTTTGTCTCGCGCCGGCGTTTGCGGTGGCGCGAAGCCAAACAATGTGCGCTGCGTGAATTCCGCAGGCTGGACATGGATTGCACGCGGGAGCGTAACGCGGTGCTGATTTATCTGGTGCCGTCCGACCGCGCATTCGCTGTCATCGGCGACGACGCGGTTCATGCGAAATGCGGGCAGTCGTTCTGGGATGAAACCGCCAAAGCCATGGAGGCGGACTTTGCGGCGGGGCGGTTCACCGAAGGTCTTGTCGCAGGCATCCGGCGTGCCGCCGATCTGCTCGCGGAGCATTTTCCGCGTGGCCACGGCGACCGCAACGAGTTGCCGGATGCTTTGGCTGGGGATTGAGCTGCGCTTATTCCCGCGTGCTGGCGGAGCCTGATTCGAGCATTTTCTCGAAGAGTGCATTCAATGCCGCGGCCGGCAGCTCGAGCGGTTGCGATCCTTCGTCCGGTTGCCATGCGGCCTCGGGGAGCCATTCGGCGAAATTGATTTTTTCCACCTGCAGATCGATCGCGTAGCCCGTGCTTTCGATGGCCACACGCACCGGACGGTAATCGGGCGCAATCCATGCGCGCGCGGTGAAATCGGGAGCCCTGATGGCATTGCGCACGTCCGGCAAAAGCGCAAATTGCAACATGCGCAGCGAGGAGCCTTCTTCGATGCCGAGATCTTTCACGTCGAAAACGAGCGGAAGGAAAGCGAGCATTTTGGTGTCGAGAGCCAGCGGCACGAGCGGCGGCGAAACGGGGTTTGCTTCGCTTTTCCGTCCGCCATCAAGTCCTGCCGAGGCAGCCAGCGCACCCATCGTCTCCGCGGGAACGGCCCAAAGTTCCGTGCCGTTGCGACAGGCGGTGAGGACGGCTCCGTTGGCTGCAACATCGACCCTGAGGCGGTCGGGTGCCTGCACCGCGAGACGGAAGCGCGCGCCCTTGGCCGGAACCAGCGGACCGGTGGCGTCGGTCACTAGGCATTCCGCAACCATTGCGCCGGACGGCTTCCCGTTGTCGCCGAAAACGGCTGCGGAAATCGGGGCGATCGCTTTGGCGAAAACATCGTAAGCGGTGCCTTCCGCGGCCGGGGCCCCGTGACATGGTCCCGCCAAAAGAACCCCCGCGAGAATCTTGCACGCGGCGCGTGCCGTTCTACACTGCGGTGCGAAGCGCATGGACTTTCTCTTCGTTCCGAAATTCGTCGCCGCAGACGGACTGTTTTTCGCCTTCCAGGAGTCCACGGTCGCGGGCCACGCGGTCGTTGTCGCGCTTTTCCTCGCTTCGATTTTCAGCTGGTCGGTCATCATCACGAAATTCCGCATGATCCGGTTTGCCCGCAAGCAAACCCAGAGATTTTTCTCCGTCTTCCGCAAGGACCGCCAGCCGCTGCGTCTTTACGAGACGGGCATTTCTTTCGAAGGTTCGCCGGCCTTCGAGGTTTACCGTGCGGGCTGTGCGGAACTGGCCCTGCAGATGCTCGGTTCGCCCGAGGTCGATGACACATTCGCGGCACGCGTCGAGGTGGCGGACAAAATCACGCCGGCGCAGATGCGCGCGGTGAGCGTGGCGATGGAACGCGCGGTGGGCGAAGCCGGTCTGCGGATGGAATCACAGATGATCATTCTCGCCACGGCGGTGAGCGGATCGCCCTTCCTCGGCTTGCTCGGAACGGTGTGGGGCGTGATGGACGCCTTTGCCGGCATCGCCGTCGCCGGAACGCCGAACCTCGCGGCGATGGCGCCCGGCGTGGCCGGAGCCCTCGTCACAACGGTGATCGGACTGCTCGTGGCGATTCCGGCCATGTTCGGTTACAACTTCCTCATCACCAGCCTGCGCGCCCTCATCGTGCAGACCGACAATTTCGCGGCCGAGCTTTCCTCCGAGTTCGAGCACCGCTTCGTCAACTTCAACCGCGGGGGCTGAGGGACATGCGTCGCTATTCGGACAAGCAGGCGCTCTCCACCTTGTCGGAGATCAATATCACGCCCCTGCTCGACCTCGCCTTCGTGCTGCTGATCATCTTCATGATCACCACGCCGCTGCTGGAGAACAGCATGGATCTCGTGGTGCCGACGAGCGGCGAGGCGGACAAGCCGGTCGATACCCAGAAGGTGCAGACCGTATCGATCGACAGGAACGATGTGCTCAAGCTGAACATGAATGCGGTCACGCCCACCGCTCTCGAGCAGCAACTCATCGCCTTGCGCGCCAAAGATCCGCAGGTCGCCGTGGTGGTGCGCGCGCACAAGGATTTGCCCGTGCAGAAGTTCATCGGCGTAATGGATGTCATTTCGCGCGCCGGCATCATGAAGGTGGGGGTTATGACACGCCCCTCGGAAGACTGACGCCATGGGCGACCCCCGCTTCCGGCGCACGGTGTTCGCCGTGGCGATGCTGCATGCGCTCGTCATCGGCACCCTCGTCTGGTGGAGCACGCGGGAGATCAAAGTCCGGCAGGGCAAGGCGGAAATAAGCTGGTTCAATCCGGCCCAATTTTCCGCGCCGGATTTCCTGCCCGAGGCGGACGAAGAGGAAGCGGAAGAAACAAAGGAAGAAGCAAAACCGGCGCCGTCGGCGACTCCGGAACTCACGGCTCCTCCCGGAAAGAGCGATATCACGCTTCCAACGCCCACACCCACGCCGACCCCTACACCTACACCGACGCCTACCCCGACACCCAAAGCGACGCCGAAGCCGAGTCCGAAGCCAACCCCGAAACCAAGCCCCAAGCCGTCGCCGAAACCCTCTCCAAAGCCGACTCCTAAGGCCACGCCCAAAGCCAGTCCGAAGCCCTCGCCCAAACCTTCACCGAAGGCTTCGCCCGGTGCCTCGCCAAAATCTTCGCCGAGTCCTTCACCCAAAGCCTCGCCCGGCACAGGTGCATCGGACGCTCCGCCCGGCGAGGTTCGTAAGGCGGAAGCCTCAGGTTTATCGGGCTCGCGGACTGCCGGTGCAACGGCCGGAGGTTCCTCCGGCGGGGGAACCGGCGCGGGCGGAGCCGGTGGAGGCACGGCCAACTTCGGCACCTATCACGAGCATATCCATGACCGCTTTTTCAGCGTTTGGGACCAGCCGACCAGCATTGCCAGCTCCGCCCAATTCACTACCGGCCTGCGCATCCGCATCGAAGCGGATGGGCGCATCTCCAGCTTTAAAGTGGTCCGTTCGTCTGGAAACGTGGTTATGGATGAAAGTGTTCTGGCCGCTGCAGCCAAAGTGCAAAAGATCAACAGCCCGCCCGGCGCACTTCTATCATCTGGCGGCGCTTACGAAGTGACTATTAATTTTGAGCTTGAGTGAACTCATGTTGCAGTCACGTTCCTTTCTTGACCTGTCTGCACAGCTTTCTTTCAATGGCGGATCTCCTCGGGCATCAACACACAGACACATAAAAAATGACTAAAATTGGTATCAATGGGTTCGGGCGCATCGGGCGTCTGGTCTTCCGCGCCATCGCGGAACAGGGCTTGCTCGGCAAAGATTTCCAAGTTGTCGCGGTCAATGACCTCGTCCCCGCCGACAACCTTGCCTACCTCCTCAAATACGATTCCACACAGGGGGCGTTCAAGGGCACGGTCTCGAGTGAGAAATCTTCGGCTGCCGCCGCGGAGGACGACGTCCTTGTGGTGAACGGTCAGAAAATCAAATGCCTCGCCGTCAAAGAGGGTCCGGCGGCGCTCCCGTGGAAAGATCTCGGGGTGGACGTTGTTCTCGAGTGCACGGGTCTTTTCACCGATGCCGAAAAAGCCAAGGGTCACCTGGCGGCCGGGGCCAAAAAAGTCATCATCTCCGCGCCCGCCAAAGGCGAAGACATCACGGTTGTCCTCGGGGTCAACGACGACAAATACGACGCGGCCAAGCATAACATCATTTCCAACGCGAGCTGCACGACCAACTGCCTTGCGCCGGTTGTTTACGTCCTTCTCAAGGAAGGCTTCGGCATCGAAGAAGGTCTCATGACCACGGTGCACAGCTACACCGCGACGCAAAAGACCGTCGATGGTCCGTCCAAGAAAGACTGGAAAGGCGGGCGTGCCGCGGCGATCAACATCATCCCCTCGACCACGGGTGCGGCCAAGGCCGTCGGCCTCGCCATCCCCGAGATCAAGGGCAAGCTGACCGGCATGTCTTTCCGCGTGCCGACACCCACCGTGTCGGTGGTCGACCTCACGGTCAAAACTGTCAAGGAGACCAGCTACAAAGAAATCTGCGCGGCTATGAAAAAAGCCAGCGAGACCTACCTCAAGGGCATCCTCGCTTACACCGACGACGAAGTGGTCTCTTCCGACTTCATCCACAACACGGCCTCGAGCATTTTCGACGCCGGCTCGGGCATCGAGCTCAACAGCCGCTTCTTCAAGCTCGTGAGCTGGTATGACAACGAGTGGGGCTACAGCAACCGCTGCGTGGACCTGCTCAAGAAAGTCGCGGCCAAACTCTAAAAGACCAACTTCACCGCGGCGCCCGGGGCAACCCGGGCGCCGTTTCCATCCCCAAGCCATGGCCAAATTCAAAACTCTTCGCGACCTCGATTTCGCCGGCAAGCGGGCGCTCGTCCGCGTGGACTTCAACGTGCCGCAGGACAAGGCATCCGGCGCCATCACCAACAACCAGCGCATTGTCGCCGCGCTGCCGACCATCCAGCATGTGCTCGATCACGGCGGCTCCGTCGTGCTGATGAGCCATCTCGGGCGCCCCAATGGCCGGAAAGTGGAAAAATTCACCCTCAAGCTCGTCGCGGCGGAATTGGAAAAACTGCTCGGACGCCCTGTCAAATTCGTTCCCGAGTGCTCGGGCTCCGTGGCGGAGGCAGCGTGCGCGAACCTGAAACCCGGCGAGGTCGTGCTCCTCGAGAATTTGCGCTTCCACATCGAAGAGGAAGGCAAGGCGAAGAAGGATGACGGCACATCGGTGAAAGCTGACCCCGCCAATGTCACGGCGTTCCGTGCCAGCCTGAGCAAGCTCGGCGATGTTTACGTGAACGATGCTTTCGGCACGGCGCACCGCGCGCACTCGTCGATGGTCGGTGTCGATCTCCCGCAGAAAGCCGCCGGCTTTTTGATGGAAAAGGAACTCAACGCTTTCGCCGCGGTGCTCGAGCATCCGAAGCGTCCGCTGCTTGCCATTCTCGGCGGTGCGAAGATCGCGGACAAAATTCCCCTCATCACCAACCTCATCGAAAAAGCCGATGAGATCATCATCGGCGGCGGCATGGCTTACACGTTCAAGAAGGTCCTCGACGGCATGGAAATCGGCGGAAGTCTTTTCGATGCCGAGGGCGCCAAGATTGTCGGTGATCTCGCGGCAAAGGCGAAGGCACGCAACGTGAAGCTGATCTTCCCCGTGGATTACGTCTGCGCCGACAGTTTTTCGGCCGACGCCAAAACGCAGCCTGCCGATGACGCTTCGGGGATTCCCGCCGGATGGGAAGGGCTCGACGCCGGTCCGAAATCCATCGCGCTTTACCGCGAGGCGATCCTGCGCGCCAAAACAATCATCTGGAACGGGCCTCCGGGAGTTTTCGAGTTCGACAAGTTTTCGGGCGCGACCAAGGCCATGGCCGAGGCGGTGGCGGAAGCCACGGCCAAGGGCGCGACAACGGTCGTGGGCGGGGGAGACACCGCGACGGCGGCGAAAAAATTCGGCGTGGCCGACAAGGTCAGCCATTGCTCCACCGGCGGCGGGGCCAGCCTCGAATTCCTCGAGGGCAAAGAGTTGCCCGGCGTTGCCGCGCTCGGGGGCTGAAAGCACCTCGCGGCTTGCGCGCAGCATGCCGCGGACTCGTATGCTCAAATTCCTTCATCGGCAGCAGTTGGTCAAAAAAGGCCTCGCCTGCGGAAAGTCGCGGCGGAAAGTCGAAAATAGTCCGCTGCGCGAGGCATTGGCCTGCGGTTGGCTGCCGCGGGTGGTCGTTTTCGTCGCCTTCGCCGTCGGACTCGGATTTCTCATCTTCAGCGGCGGAGCGCAGGAGGAGCCGCTCAAGAAATTCCTCATCTGCCTGCTGGTTTTCGCCATCTCCATCGCGCAGCTCTGGATCAACCATCCGCAGGCGTTCTACCGCAACTCGAGCCTCGCCCTCATTTATTTCATCCTTCTGCTGCAGCTCGGCACGATCAAGGGGCTTCTCGTGCTCGCCGACACGGGACGCATCGACCTGCAGCTCGTGCCGATGCTCATTCCCTACGCCTTCGCTCCGCTCGTGTTTTCCGTTCTGCTCGGGCGTCACCTCGGGCTCTTCGGCGCGATGGTCGTCAGCCTCTGGGGCGCGTTTCTCATGCCGGTCATCGACACGGTGTTCCTCGTCATTTCGCTGATCTCCGGCGCCGTCGCCGTTCTTTGCACCTTGCAAGTTCGCCGCCGGGGCCAGCTTGTCCGCGCCGGGCTCTACGTCGGCCTTTCCGTCTGGCTGCTCGCCGCGATCTTCGGCCAGATCGGTCCGGCCATCATCACCGCGCCGCAACTCACCGACTGGGCCATGGTCGGATGGCAAACGCTGGCCGCTTTCGGGGTCGGCGTGGGCACGGCGGTGCTTGTGAGCGGGATTCTCCCGGTGCTCGAGCACATCTTCGGCATCACGACGGACATCTCGTGGCTCGAGTCGGCCGACCTCAACCATCCTCTGCTCAAGCGCATGACGCTCGAGGCGCCCGGCACTTACCACCACAGCCTCGCGGTGGCCAATCTCGCGGAAGCGGGAGCGGAGGCCATCGGCGCCAACCCGACGATGTGCCGCGTGTGCTCGTATTTCCACGACATCGGCAAGCTCGTGAAGCCGGAATATTTCACGGAGAATATGGCGCCGGGCGAAAATCCCCACGACGATCTCGCGCCTTCGATGAGTTCGCTCATCATCATCTCGCACGTCAAAGAGGGCGTGGATCTGGCACTCAAGCACCAGCTCAACGACCGTGTGGTCGATGTCATCCGCGAGCATCACGGCAATTCGCTGGTGCGATTCTTCCACGACCGAGCCCTCAAGCAGGCGGAGGACGCCCGCCTCGGTGGGAAAATCATGAACCTGCGTGCCGAGGACGTGCCGGCGGTGCGTGAGGAGAACTTCCGTTATCCGGGCCCGAATCCGCAAACGCGCGAAAGCGGCATCGTCTGCCTCGCCGACGCGGTGGAAAGCGCTTCGCGTGCGCTCAAACATCCCACGCCCCAACGGGTGGAAGATCTGGTCGATGAGGTGATCGAGCGGAAAATGGACGAAGGGCTGCTCGACGAGTGTCCGCTCACGCTTGATGACATCCGCAAGCTCGGGGCCAGCTTCCGCTTCACTCTCCTCAACATGATGCACAGCCGCATCGCCTACCCGCAGGACGACGAGGCGCCGGTGAAGTCCGACGCCCAACGCAAGGCGACAGCGTGAAAGATCGTGCTCCGGCGGGATCTCTCCTTGTGCTCTGCGTGGGCCGGTTCGGTTGAGCCACTGGACACCCATCCGGCCTCCTCTGTTCTTGGCAGAAGCTCTGCCCGCCCTTAAGGAAAGTTTGTGGCTGCGCAACCCGTCCTTGTCTGGTCGAACCGCCAGCGGACGGTTCCGGCACGTCAACTGCGCCTCGCACGCGTCAGCCGTGCGTTGCAAAACGCGCTACCCTTGATTCTCGATGCGGCGCGCAAGGGATCCGTGCTCGCGAGGTTGCCGGAAGTTTGGTTCGTCATCGTCTCGGATGCACGCATCACGGATTTGCACGACCGTTTCCTCGGTGACCCTTCGCCTACCGATGTCATTACGTTCCAGCATGGCGAGATCGCTTTGAGCGCGGAGACTGCCCGTCGCGAGGCGCGGGCGAGGGGACTGGGCGTCCCGGAGGAAATCGCCCGCTACGCTGTTCATGGTCTCCTGCATCTCGCGGGCTGGGACGACGGCACACCATCGTCAGCATCCTCGATGCGAGCCACGCAGGAGAAAATTTTGCGACGCGCATGCCGCGGCGTGTGCTAACTTGCGGGGCATGTCCCACACCGTTCCCGCCGATCAGACTGCCGCGGAGCTATCCGCCTGGTGGCGCCTGATCGAACTGTGTCTTCCGCTGCACGACACCTGCGGTGCGCTCACCTTTCGGCCGTCCGGTGCCGAAACCATCGGTTCGGACTGGGACGAGTGGCTGGTGGGTGTTTATTTTCCGGTCTTGAGTCCGGCTTTCGAGCAGCTTCTGGCTGCCGCCTGCGCGCAGGATCTGCAGGCCGTGCGCGCCGCCGATACCGATCTGGGCAAATCGCTCGCGCCCGCGTGCGCGCGGTCGAGCCTCGGCGTCGGACGCCGTGTGCTTTCCGACTGCCTGCCGCCCCAAGGCGCCAAGTTGCTGGAAAATCTGCGGCTCTGGGCGGAGCAAGACACGACGGCCGGACACGCCGCCACCGTTTTCGCTGTGCGGGGCCAGGTTTTCCATCTTCCCGGCGTGCAGCTGGCGGCCGCTTTTCTCCTCGCTGAATGCGTCCTCGGTGCGGAGGCCGCCGGTGTCACGCTCCCGGCCGCGCGTGCCGCCGAACTGGTGCGAGGCGGCTTGGCCGGATCGCGGCGCGATGCCGCGGTGCAGCTCATGGCCGTATGACGGGGACCGCGGTTCTCACGGAAGTCGAGACGCGGGATGAAGATGCCGTGGCTCCGCCGTGGAATGTCGTGGTCCACAACGACCCTGTGAATCTCATGTCCTACGTCACGATGGTCTTCCAGCGCGTGCTCGGGTTTCCACGTGACAAAGCCACGCGCCATATGCTCGAGGTGCACCACAAGGGGCGGTCGCTGGTCTGGACGGGCGAACGCGAAAGAGCCGAAGCGATCGTCGAGCAGCTTCACGGATATCTCCTGCTTGCCACGCTCGAGCAGGCCGAGGTTTGACCCATGCGCTTCCTGCGGACCGACACAGGCGTTGTGGAGTTGCGCGAAATGCACCCTTTTTTCGCCGGCCTTGTCGCCGAACTCCCCCGGGTGGCCGCGCGCCATGAAAAGGCGCAGTCCCGCCTTTATCCCGATCCCGCGGGAGACGGCGCCGACCAAGAGTTGCGCCGCGATTGGGAGGAGCATGTGCGGCCGGGCTTGGAAAAACTTTTTGCCGCGAGCCGCGAGATCGTGGCCGGCGATGTCGCGTCCATGCGTCCGGATCAGGAGGACAACCGGCTTGTCATTCCGCGCGACCATATCGACGCATGGCTCAACGCTCTCAACCAGGCCCGTCTCGCCATCGTCGAGGAAAACGGATTCGTCGAGGCCGACCTGGACCACCGCGAGCCCCCGGATCTTGGCACGCCGCGCGGGCTGTTGCTTCTGAAGGTCCATTTTTACGCGCATCTGCAGGAGCTGCTTGTGGAAGCGATCGGCTGAGCGAGTCATGCAGTCCGCCGAATCGACGCACGCGATTCTCCTGCGCAGGGTGCGTTTCGGGGAGACGAGTTTCGTCCTTGTCTGGCTGTCGGCGGACCACGGGAAAATACGCACGGCCGCACGCGGCACCGGCCGCCGCGACAGCAAACTGCGCGGCCGCATTGATCTCTTTTACCGCGCGGAGATCCAGTTCGCCCCGGGGCGCAAATCCGATCTTCATTCGCTGCGCGAGGTCAGGCTGATCGAAACATGGGAAGGCTTGCGCGAGTCGTATGCCCGCCTCCTTGCGGCCTCTTATTTCGCGGAGCTGTGTGACCTGCTCTCGGAGCCGGGCCATGCGACCCACGGTCTGTTCGATCTGCTCTCGCGGGCTCTGGCGCATCTGTGCATGCATGATCCGACGCGGAGGGCGGTCGAGCACTTCGAATCCGAGGTCTGTCGCGTGCTCGGTTTCGGCCATGCCAACAACGCGCTGGGTGCGATCGAGTCCCATGCCGGACGTGTGCCTTCCACCCGCCGCCGGCTCTTTGGCTGTTTTTCGTAAAGCGGCTCGGGGGATTGCCGTCCCTTCGCGGCGCATATATGCTCGTTGTCATGGCCCGGACGCTCCCCTCGGATGACGTCGCGGCGGGTCGCGGGGAAAAAGCCTCGTCTTTGGAGGTTTCCGGCGATGCCGCTTCCGCGCGCGGGGACCGCAAAGAAGCGCTTTCGTGCTGGTCCGAGGCTTTGGAGATCTTCACGGACCAAGCTGCTCGCGATTCGGCAGCGCGGGTCGCCTTGAAGCTGGCGATGACAGAGGAGACTCTCGGGGAGTCCGCCTCCGCTTGCACACACTACCGGCAGGCCGCTGATTCATACGCGCAGGCGGGAGAAGCCCGACGTGTTCCCATGTGCCTGAACAATCTGGCCATGCTGCGCAAAATATCGGGTGACTTGGAAGAAGCGGCATCGCTCCTCGAAGAGGCTTTGGAATTGGCCGCGAATTGCCACGGGCAGCTTCATGCCGAGACCGCCCTCATCGCAAGCAACCTTGGCGCGGTTCTGTGCGAGCGGGGGGATCTTCTCGGTGCCGAGCAACGCCATATGCAGGCTCTGGGCATCCGTGAGCAGCTCTTCGGCCCCACGCACCCGGACGTCGGGCTGACTCTCGGGCACCTTGCTGTCATACACCAAGTGCGCGGTGACGACGAGCGTGCCCGCTCCTTTTACTCGTCGGCTCTGGCAATACTCGATGAATTTCCCGGTTTGCACGAAGCCGAGCGCGCCGTGCTCCGCGAAAATCTCGAGGAACTATGAAACGTCTCGCCGGCGCGGCGGCTTTTGCCGGAGTTTGACGGTCACCCATTTGCCTCGCCGGGTTGTTTGCTCCTCGGCGAGACCGAGTGCGACGAAGGCAGCGACGGTTTCCTGTTCTTGGGCCCGCAGAATTCCCGAAAGCACAAGGCAGCCGCCGGGTGCGACGGTGCGCGCGATCCGCGGCGCGGCGGCGCGGAGGATTTCGCTGAACACGTTGGCCACCACGACCGGATGACGGGTGCGGCCCGGATTCCACTTAAGAAGGTCCGCAGCCTCGACGGTCACGCGCGTGCAGCGATTGCGGTGCACGTTGGCCTGTGCGGCCCGCACAGCGCGCGGATCGTGGTCGAAAGCCTCGACGCGCGCGGCGCCGAGCTTCTCCGCGGCGATGGCGAGAATGCCGGACCCCGTCCCGATATCCAGCATGGTCCATCCGCAACCGAGCGATGCTGCCTCGTGCCTCAAAAATCTTAGGCACGCGGATGTTGTGGCGTGCTCGCCCGTGCCGAAGGCCATGGCCCCGCCGATGCGAAGCAGGATGTGGGGCTTCGGCAGCGTGGAGGGCCAGATCCCATGCGTGTCCATCACAGCGAGATCCCCCGCCAGTCGCAGAGGCTTGCGCGGGGCGCCCGCCCGCGTTGCAATCCTTATAACGTCGATTTTGTCGACGGCTCCCCCGAAATCCCGTTTTGCCTTCCGTAGTGGTGCAGCATCTGCGGAATAAACCTCGAACCGGATCGTTTTCATTCCGGGACGTCCGGTGACGGCGATATTTTCCGGCCCCAAAAAGGACAGGCGGTTCCGCCAAACGTCTTCCCGCGCCGGATCGACACGCCGGACCCAGCGCCAACAATATCGGGTGGGGCGGGCTTGTTTCACCGGATCACGTTGAGGCGCGCAGGTTGCGCGGGCAAGCCCCCTTGCTGCACCTTGGGCGGCGAGGCTTATTCTTCAATTTTCGCGCGGGCGTGACTACATTGGCCGGCTTATGCACGAATTTGCTTACCGCGACGGGCGCCTTTTCTGCGAGGGCGTTTCCTTGGAAGGCTTGGCGGACGAGCACGGCACGCCGCTTTACGTTTACAGCGCGAAGACCATACGCGAGCACTATCGGCGGCTCGATGGGGCGCTCGAAGGCCTCGATCACCGGGTGTGCTTCGCCATGAAGGCCAATTCGAATCTCGCCGTGCTCGATCTTCTCGCGCGCGAGGGCGCAGGTTTCGACATCGTGTCCGGCGGCGAATTGTTCCGCGTGCTCAAGGCGGGCGGAAGAGCGGATCTCTGCACCTTCGCCGGCGTCGGCAAGACGCGCGAGGAAATCGAATACGCCCTCGAACAGGGCGTTTACTCGTTCAATGTGGAATCGGAGCCGGAACTCGAGTTTATCAACGAGATCGCGGCCGCCATGGGGAAAAAAGCACCGGTCGCCCTGCGCGTGAATCCCGACGTTGATGCCCAGACGCACAAATACATCTCGACCGGCAAAAGCCACAACAAGTTCGGTATCGGCATCGATCGTATCCTCGGCATCTACAAAGAGGCGTCGAAATTGCCCTACCTGCAGCTGCGCGGAATCCAAACCCACATCGGTTCGCAGATTTTGGAAACAACGCCTTTCGTCGAGGCCGTGCGCAAGCTCGTGCCGATCGTCGAGGAGCTGAAGAAACTTCACGGCATCGAGTTTTTCAGCATCGGCGGGGGTGTCGGGATTATTTACCGCGGAACTTTGGAAAGCGGTGCCCCGGATTGGTGGAAGCGTGCGGATGAAGACGGCGGGAAGCGTATCGGTTTCGACGACTACGCAAACGCCCTGGTTCCTTTGCTGCAACCTCTGGGTTTGAAAATCCTTCTCGAACCCGGACGCAGCCTCGTCGGCAACGCCGGCGTCCTGCTGGCTTCCGTGCTTTATGTGAAGCGCACACCCGCCAAGACATTCGTCATCACCGATTCCGGCATGAACGACCTCATCCGTCCGGCGCTCTACGAGGGGCACCACGAAATTGTGCCGCTCAAAGAACCGGCAGCAGGTGCGCCGCTTAGTCCGGTCGATGTGGTCGGCCCGGTTTGCGAAAGCGGCGACTTCTTCGCGCAGGATCGCGGGTTGCCCGAGGTCGCCGCGGGCGACCGTCTCGCGCTGCTCAGCGCGGGCGCCTACGGGTTTGTCATGGCCTCGAATTACAACTCGCGCCGCTTGCCCGCGGAAATTCTCGTCGATGGCGACAAGGTGCTGATCGTGCGCGAGCGCCAGACGTGGGACGACCTGATCGCGGGGGAGAAAATCGCGGCTGCCTGAACCGCGTCAGCGCGCGGCCATTTCCTGCGTTGGCGGAAGATCCAGCGGGCGCACCACGTAGATGCCTGCGTGCGTGCTGAACTTGTTGAGGTAATCGCTCAGGCGCGAGTCGAGCACGACTTTGCGGTAGTTTTTCGAGGCGTGGAGAAAACGCAGATCGCCGCTTTTGTCGCGCGAGGCGATGCCGACATGGGACGTGTAGGATCCGTGCCAGTTGGTCACGATGCAGACAATGTCGCCGTTGCGGAGTTTGGATTCGATACCCGGCACCCTCGATTTCGGGATGTAGCTGATACCGCGGCGCGAAAGCTCGTTTTCGATGCGGATAAATTCGGGAACCATCGAGGGATCAGCGCGCAACTGGCGGTAGAGGTGCGGCTTGGCACCCATGTCCTGCATGTCGCGATGAAGCTTCACGCCCCCCAGCGAAGGTGTGACATTCTGCACGAGACCGCGCGCCTCGTTGTCGTAAAGCCATTGCTCGAGATGGTGCAACCGCGAATCGAAGCGTCCGGTGCAACGGCCGCCGCGGTAGCGGTCGATTTCGATCAGTCGCAGCATCTCCTGCGGGGAATACGGGGGCGGATGCATCGCAACCAGGCGACCCATGGCCAGAGCCGTCTCGAACAGCGTCCAGCAATCCATGCCGTTCATGTTGACCGAAGGCGCCTCGATGCGGTCGTGCAGCTCGAGCGTGTAGTTCACGTAAGGGGTCCCCTGCAGCGCGAGGGCGAACTTGTTGACGCGCTCGCCGAGCGGCAGTGCACCCCATCCTGCATCGTAGCCGCGCTTCATCAACTGATGGAATTTCGCCGGTCCGACAAAAGTTTTTTCCAAAGGGAGGCCGGCAGCGGCTGCAAGCGAAGAACAGAAGAAGAGAAGTGACAGCGAGGCAAGAAGGGGTCTCATGGGCGGCAAGATAGCACACTGCGGAAGCATTGCACTGCCGTCCTTATTAAGAATTATTCTTGAAATAAATTGTCCGGCCTCTAGCTTCCCGCTTCCATGACCGCTGTCACCGCCAGCTCCAAGCGTCAGCTCAAGCGCTACGAAGAGTCGATTGCGCAGGACGGCCTGCGCCTCACCCGCCAGCGCCGGCACGTTTACGAGGTGCTCCTGGGCCGCCAGGACCATCCGACAGCCATGGAAGTTTTTCTACGGGCCAAGCCGCGGATGAAGACGCTTTCGCTGGCCACAGTTTACAACGTCCTCGAAACGCTGGCCGACCGCGGCCTGGTGCGCAAAGTGCACCTCGACAGCGGATCGACCCGCTATTGCGCCAACAACTCCAAGCACGGACACTTCACCTGCACTTCCTGCGGCGCGGTGATGGATTTGCCGCTGTTGCCCGGTGCGCAACTTGAAAAACTCCATCAGCTGCCCCGGGGATACACGGTGACGCAGCAGGAGGTTTCGCTGCACGGTCTCTGCGCAAGCTGCCGCAAAAACCACAACTGAGCTTATGAAACACCTGAAAATCGAAAACCTTCATGTCAGCATCGGCGACCGCGAGATTCTCCGCGGCCTCTCCCTCGACCTGCCGACCGGACAAGTGCACGCCATCATGGGCCCGAACGGCTCGGGCAAGAGCACGCTGGCCAAAGTCATCGCCGGCCATCCCGACTACACTGTCACATCCGGCAATATTCTTTTCGACGGCGAGAGCATCCTCGAGATGGAACCCGACGAGCGCGCGCGCAAAGGCATCTTCCTCGCCTTCCAATATCCGAGCGAAATCCCGGGCGTAACCATCGCCAATTTCATCCGCGCGGCCCTTCAGGCCCGCTTGCCCGAGGGTGAAGAACTCGAGGCCACCGATTATTACGCCAAGCTCTACGAGAAGATGGACCTCCTCGAGATGCCCCGCCAGTTCACCTCGCGCTCGGTCAACGAGGGCTTTTCCGGCGGCGAGAAAAAACGCTGCGAGATCCTGCAAATGGCCATGCTCCAGCCGACGTTCGCTTTGCTTGACGAGACGGATTCCGGCCTCGATATCGACGCGCTCAAGATCGTTTCGCACGGCGTGAACTCCCTGCGCGGACCGGACACCGGCATGCTGGTCATCACGCACTACCAGCGGCTGCTCAATTACATCGTTCCGGACGTCGTCCACGTGATGGTCAACGGCCGCATCGTCGAGAGCGGCACGAAGGAACTCGCCCTCAAGCTTGAAGCCGAGGGCTACGACTGGGCCAACGAACCCGAGGCGGAGGAAGCCGCTGCACGTTGAACCGGAGGACAAACCATGAGCGACGCACAGACCCAACTGGAAATCGACCGCGAGAAGGGCAACTTCCGCTACGACGTCGATTACGAATTCGACGCCGGCACCGGGCTTACCGAAAAGACCATCGACTACATCAGCGGCGTCAAAGGCGAGCCCGATTGGATCCGCGAATTCCGCAAGGACGCGCTGAAAAAATTCCTCGAGAAGCCCATGCCCACCCATTGGGCCTCGAAGGACCTCGAGAACATCATTTTCGACAACATCCGCTACTACCTTGCGCAGGGGCAGAAGCCCAAACGCTCGTGGGACGAAGTGCCCGATGAAGTTAAGAAGACTTTCGAGCGTCTCGGTATTCCCGAGCAGGAGCGAAAGTTCCTCGCGGGCGTGGAAGCGCAATTCGACAGCGAGGCGGCCTACTCCAATATCAAGGAAGCGGTCGGCAAGCAGGGCGTCATTTTCGTCGGCAGCACCGAGGGCCTCAAGGAGCACCCGGAAATTTTCCGCAAGTGGTTCGGCAAGGTCATTCCGACCGGCGACAACAAATTCAGCGCGCTCAACAGCGCGGTCTTCAGCGGCGGCTCGTTCATCTACGTCCCGCCCGGCGTCAAAGTCTCGCACCCGCTCCAAGCCTACTTCCGCATCAACGCGGAAAACTTCGGACAGTTCGAACGCACCCTCATCATCGCCGACGAGGGCTCCGAGGTCACCTACATGGAAGGTTGCACCGCACCGAAGTTCGACACGGCCACGCTGCACAGCGCGGTCGTCGAGCTGGTCGCGCTCAAGGGCGCGAAAATCCAATACATCACCGTGCAAAACTGGTCGAACAACGTGTTCAATCTCGTGACCAAGCGCGGCCTGGCCATGGAAGATGCCGAGGTCAAGTGGATCGACTGCAATATCGGTTCGCGCCTAACCATGAAATATCCGGGCGTCGTCATGAAGGGGCGCCGCGCCCGCGGCGAAGTGATCTCCATCGCCTTGGCCGGCGATGGACAGCACCAGGACACCGGCGCGAAAATGATCCACGCCGCCGACGAGACCACGAGCAACATCGTGTCGAAGTCGATCAGCGTTGGCACCGGTCGTGCCACTTACCGCGGACTGGTCAATGTCCCGCGCCACCTCAAAGGCTGCAAAAACAACACCGAGTGCGATGCGTTGCTTATCAACAGCAACAGCCGCACCGACACGTATCCGGCCATCACCGTGCGCGGCACCGGCAACGCCTGCCAGCACGAGGCCAGTGTCAGTCAGGTCAGCGAAGAGCAGATCTTCTACATGCAGCAACGCGGACTCACCGAGGCGCAGGCCATGAGCCTCAGCGTGAACGGATTCGTCAACGATCTCGTGCGCCAATTCCCCATGGAATACAGCGTCGAACTCAAACGCCTGATCGATCTCGAAATGGAAGGGTCGGTCGGCTGAGCAGTCCGGAGGGCTGAACATGATTATGGCTACCGCACCTGTTTCCGGCGTCCCCTTGATGGAAGGCGCCCTTGTCGAAGGTAATTGGCCCGAGTGGTTCGTCGCGTCGCGTCAGCGCGGATGGGAGGATTTCCAAAGACTCCCAGCGCCCGCGGCGAAGGACGAAAAATGGCGTTTTTCCAACGTCAAAGCCCTCGCGCTCGACGGCTTCCGTTATCCCGCGGCGGTGACTGATGCCTCTGCGCTGGTCGAACGCTCAGTTGGGCTCGGCGAATCCGCAGCCCGGTTCGTTTTCGGCAACAATCGTCTTCTGTCTGCCACCGCTCCCGCCGCGGATCTGGTCAAAGCCGGTCTTGTGGTCATGACCCTCGAGGAAGCTGCCACGAAACATGCTGATCTCGTGCAAAAGCATTTCATGGCGCAGGAAGCCAAACTCGGCTCGGCCAAATACGCCGCGTTACACCGCTCGGGTCCGGTCAGCGGCGTCTTCATCCGCGTGCCCAAAGACCTCATCGTCGAGAAACCGATCGAGATTTTCCATTGGGTCGAAGGTGAAAACTCCGCCGTTTTCCCGCACACGCTCGTCGTCTGCGAACGCCACAGCAAAGCGACGGTCGTCGATTGCTTCCGCAGCGCCGATGACGCTGCTGCCTTCGTCTGCGGGGTCAACGACCTCGTTGTCGAGGACGGTGCCAAGCTGAACTACGTCGGCGTGCAGCAATGGAGCGCCGGCACCACCGCGTTCCATCTGAACTCCACCACGGTCGGACGTGACGCGTCGTGCCTCGGCATGCAGGTCAATCTCGGCGGCAAATTCGTCCGCAACGAGAGCTACAGCCGCATGGTTGCCGAGGGTGCGCGCAGTGACATGCTCTCGGTCAACATCGCGTCGAACGAACAGATGATCGACCAGCGCACCTTCCAGGATCACGCCAAGCCGAATGCCACGAGTGATCTGCTTTACCAGAACGCCCTGACCGGCAAAGGCCGCACCGTGTTCTCCGGCGTCATCCGCGTCGAACCCGGCGCGCACAAGACGGATGCCTACCAGAAAGTGCGCAACATCGTTCTGAGCGACGATGCCGAAGCCAACAGCATGCCCGGCTTGGAAATCGAAGCCGACGATGTCCGTTGCACGCACGGAGCGACCACCGCGCAAGTCGATGACCGCGAGCTGTTCTATCTGCAGGCGAGGGGTATCCGCCCCGAGACTGCGCGGCAATTGCTCGTCATGGGATTCTTCAACACCGTCCTCGACCGCCTTTCGGACACCACACTCCGGGGCCACATCGAGACTCTTGTCGATAAACGCCTCGCCACTGCTCTCCGCAGTTGAGTTTCGTTCAAAGTTGTTCGGGACTGTTGAGTAAGTCTGCTATGCGGGTGAGCAGGCGGCCGGCGGCGCCGCCGTCGAGCACGCGGTGATCGAAGCTCAAAGTGAAGCGCGCGACGGTGACAGGCACGAACTGGCTTTTCTCTTTGTCCCATTTCGGCTCGATGCGCCCGGCGCCGAGTCCGAGGAGCACAGTCTGCTCGGGCAGGGGAATCGGTGTGGCCAAAGTCAGGCCGAAGGTGCCGTAATTGGTCACGGTGGAAATGCACTGTCCCATGTCGGCCGGCGTGAGCCGGCGCTGGCGCGCGAGTTCGACCAAGCGCGCGTAAATCGGGACCAGTTCTTTCAGCGTGTGCTTGTCCGCATTCCTTATAACCGGCACTAGCACCCCGTCCTCGGCTTCGACCGCGAAGCCGATATCGATCGAGCCAGGATGGATCACCTGGCTGCCGATGAGGCGTCCGGCTGGCGCGCTGTTTTCCGAAAGCGCCATGGCCAACGCGCGCAGTGCATAAAGTGAAACGCCGGCTTTTTCCGCGGACGCTTTACGGTGAGCGAGCATCTTGTCCAGTTCGACGGGCAAGACCACAGTGGCCAAGGGGCGCGTCCAACTGCGGCGCATCGCGTCGGCCACGGCCACGCGCATGGAAGAAGCTTCGGTGACCTTCTGCTGGTCGAGATTTTCCATGAACCGCTCGAAGTCCTCGATGGTCACGCGTCCTCCCGCGCCGCTACCGGCCACGCCGGCCAGATCGGCGGCGCTGAGTCCGAGTTCTGTCATGCGCGCCTTCATGCGGGGGGAAAGATATGACGCACCTCCGGCATGGGCGGGAACGGGAAGACCTTTGATGACAGGTTCGGGCTTGTCCGAATGTTTCACCTCGGGCTTGGCCACGCGTTTTTTCTTCGGGGCTTCGGGAGCGCCGGCCGGCATGGAGCCGACGGGTTGTCCGTTGGCCGCGGTCTCCTCCGGCTCGAGGTAGCCCATGCGTTCCGCGTCCTCGTCCGACACCTCGAGATAGCCGAGGGTCGCGCCGACGGCATAACTTTCTCCCTCTGCCGCGCGCAGTTCGACGAGTTTGCCGCTGCAGGGGGCCACCACGCCCATGACCGCCTTGTTCGTCTCGACTTCCATCACGTCCGTGTCGCCGACGATGTCGTCTCCGGGTTTGGCGATGAGACGAACGATGGTGGCCTCGGCGATCGATTCGCCGAGTTGGGGCATGAGCAGAGGAATGCGGGCCATGGGAATTATTGGGTGAGAAGCTGGCGCAGTCGCGCGGCGATGGTGGTGGCGGTCGGCCGGTGCGCCGCCCACAAATCCGGATGGTAAGGCACGGGCGTTTCTTTGGCGTTGAGGCGCATCGGTGCCGCGTCGAGAAGACCGAATCCTTCGGTGGCCACGCGCGCAATGACTTCGGCGGTCACGCCGCCCCACGGCCATGCTTCGCCGACAGCGAGCATTCTTCCTGTGCGCGCGACCGAGGCGAGAACGGTGTCGGTGTCGAGAGGTTTGACCGTGCGCAGGTCGATGACTTCTATTTGCCAGCCTTCTTGGACGAGTTCCTCGGCCGCCTGCAGCGACTCGTGGAGCATTGCGCTGTAGGTCACGACGGTCGCGTCGCGACCGGCGCGGGCGATGCGCGCCTTGCCTGCGGGCATGGCAGTGTCGGGAAGTTTTTCGGCTTTGAGGTGGTAATAGAGTAGCTTGTGCTCGCAGAACACGACGGGATCGTCGATCGACACAGCTTCAAGAAGCATGCTGTAGGCGTCCTCGACCGTCGCCGGTGTCATAACGACAATACCGGGATAGTGCGAATAAATCGCTTCCATGCTCTGGCTGTGGAAGGGACCCGCGCCGAGTGTGCCGCCGCTGGGCAGGCGCACAACTATTGGGCAGGGAACATCCGTGCGGTAATAGAGCGTGGCCGCCTGGTTGACGATCTGGTTGAAGCCGACGGTCGAAAAGTCGGCGAACTGCATTTCCACGATGGGCCGAGCGCCTTCGATGGCGGCTCCTATGGCCATGCCGACGATGGCATCTTCGCTCAGCGGCGAGTCCATGACGCGACCGGGAAATTCGGCGGCGAGATTTTTCGTCGCTTTGAACGCGCCACCGAAGACACCGACGTCCTGACCATAAATGAACACGCGCGGATCTTCGGCCAGCGCTTTTTCCTGTGCGGCGCGGATCGCTTCGAGATAGGTGACGCTCATTCTTCCTCCGCTCCGGAATGCCCGTCGATGAGCCGCGCGGTGGAAATGGCGCACCATTCCTCCGCGGACGGATCGGGTCCTTTTTCGCGCTGTGCTTTGTTCAGTGCCGCTTCGACTTCGGCCTGTGCCTCCTTGGTCCAGGCCGCGATGTCCTCGGGGCGGGCGAGCCCGTTTTCGGCGAGTTGGTTCGCGCCGACTTCGAGGCAGTCGCGTCCCACGTTGGCCTTGCGCAGGCTGGCATCGACGTAGCCGGCGTCGTCGTGCTCGCCGTGGCCGACAAGACGCAGGAGTGTGGCAACCACCATCTGAGGTCCGTTGCCCTCGCGGGCGGACTGGACCGCCATGTGCAAAGTCTCGAGGCACGCCGCGGGATCTGTGCCGTCGCATTTGTAGCCTGCAATCCCGTATCCGGCGGCTTTGTCCAGCAGGTCGCCGCAGGCGAACTGGCGGTTGTTCGGCGTGGAGTATGCGTATTGGTTGTTCGCGATGACGACGACGAGCGGCAAGCGCTCGACGGCGGCGAGGTTGATGCCCTCGTGGAAGGCGCCCGTGGATGTTCCGCCGTCGCCGATCGAGGTGACCCCGACAACTCCCGTCTCACCGCGCAATCGCCGCGCGTAAAGTCCGCCGGCCACGACGGGAACCATCGCACCGAGATGGCTGATCATCGCGTAATAGCCTTCGCGCGGGCGGCCGCGGTGGATATTGCCGTCGCGTCCGCGCATGGGGCCTTGGGCTGATCCGAGATAGGTGCGGAAGGTGTCGAGCACGGTGTCGCCGAACGCAAGGCGTCCGGCCTGATCGCGGATGAGCGGGCCGAAGATGTCGCCTTTGCGCAGAAAAATGGCCGAGGCGGTGCTGAGTGCTTCCTGCCCTTTGCCGAGGAACACTCCGCCCTTGATCATGCCGGCTCGATAAAGGCTCGCCAGCTTGTCCTCCGTGGCCCGCGCGAGCAGCATGTTGCGGTAAGCGCGGACGTAGAGCGCAGGGTCGTTGGCCGACTGTGTGTTGGCACCCGCGTTTTCCTTGACTGCCGTGACCATCAGAATGCGCGAGCATAGCCTCCATGGCGGGTGCGCTGCAAAGGCAAAAGGGGAGCCTTTTGGCTCGCGATGGCAGTTGCATAAGGGAAAATGCGCGCGATGCCACGTTTGCGAACGTTGATAACGGGGGTCCCCTTGCTGCTTGCGGCGGTCACGGCCGTGGCGCTTTGGACCGTGGCCCGGGTCTCGGTGCAGAAGAAAAACGAGATGTATATCGGAAGCATCGGGGAGCCAGCCACCCTGAACCCGATCCAGGCATCGGATTCGGCATCGGGTTCGGTGACCGGGGTTATTTTCAACGGCCTGCTCAAATACAATGCCGACTTGGAGATCGTGGGGGACCTTGCTTCGGACTGGCAGCTGAGCCAGCAGAGCACGTTTTTCTTCGCCGGTCCGGGCGAGGCATTGCAGGCTGCGGCGAACATGGAATCGGCGATGACCGACCGCGCCGCCCTGCATCTCGAGCGCTACCGCGCCGAAGGCAACAGGCTGATTCTCGAGCTTTCGCTGCCGGGTGTGCGGGACTCGGAAAAACTCGCGGGTTTGTTCGGCGATGCGCGGCCGATTCCTGTCCACACCCTGGCCGTGGTGTCGCCGCAGCCTTTGGGCAAGGCGCTCGAGGAGTTCGCCGCCGCCGACCTGGCCGCGCGTGTCGTGCGCATCTGGAGCAACGGAAATTCGGGCGAGCTGGTTTTTCTCGGCAACGCGGAAACGACCAAGGACCGCCTGCGCTCTTTCCTCGGCAACCCGGACGGGTTGATTATCGAGCCGGTGACCGCGCCGCCGTTTCTCGCGGAGCCGCAGATTCTTTTCCGGCTTCACGACAATGTGCGCTGGCATGACGGTGCGTCTTTCACCTCGCGCGACGTGAAATTCACCTACGACGCGATCATGGACGATCGCGTGGCGTCGCCGCGCAAGCCGGACTACGAGTTGGTGCTTTCGCTGGACACCCCGGACGAGCGCACGGTGCGCGTCGTTTACCGGCGACCGTTTTCTCCGGCCCTGGAAAGCTGGATGATGAGCATGTTGCCGGCGCATCTGCTGGCTGGCGTGGCGCCGGACCGCTGGCCGCTGGTTTTCAACCGTTCGCCCGTGGGCACCGGCCCGTTCAGGTTCGCCGAGTGGAAAACAAACCAGTTCGTCCGTGTCGAGCGCAACGACGACTATTTCCTCGGGCGTCCGCATCTGGACGGCATCGTTTTCCGAAC
This sequence comes from Chthoniobacterales bacterium, assembly GCA_018883245.1. Classification (NCBI taxonomy): domain Bacteria; kingdom Pseudomonadati; phylum Verrucomicrobiota; class Spartobacteria; order Chthoniobacterales; species Chthoniobacterales bacterium. The sequence goes on along the minus strand of VEQL01000001.1, from coordinate 75,224 downwards.
ATTGCCCGACCCGCTGACGCTCCGGCTGGCTTTCGAGACGCGTCAGGTGGATTTCTGGTCGGCCGACCCATGGGCAGTCGGAAGCTTCAAGGACGATCCGCGTTTCACCGTGTTCACTTCTCCCAGCAATTCTTACAATTACATCGGCTGGAATTTGCGCCGCCCGATGTTCCAAGACTTGCGGGTGCGCGAAGCGATGGCGCACGCGGTGAATACCGGCGACATGATCCGTCACGTGCTTTACGGCTATGGCACGCAGAGCACGGGGATCTTCACGCCGGAAATGTGGTTCTTCAACCCGCGCGTCCGGCCGCTCTCCTACGATCCGGAAAAGGCCAAACGGTTGCTCGACGAGGCCGGATGGTTGCCCGGGCCCGGCGGCATCCGCACGAAGGACGGCCAACGCCTGGCGTTCACCCTCATCACGAACAACGGCAACGCCATCCGCAGCGACATTGCCACGCTGGTGCAGGCCGGTCTCAAGGCGGTGGGTATCGAGGTGAATGTGGAGATGTATGAGTGGGCCGTGCTCCTGAAAAATTTCGTCAACAAGGGCGAGTTCGATGCCATCGTGCTCGGCTGGGCGCTGGGGCAGGGGTTCGACCAATTCCAGATCTGGCACTCTTCGCAGACCGAACCCGAGCGTCTGAACATGGTGGGATACAAGAGCAAGCAGGCCGATCGTTTGCTCGAAGCTGTGCGCGAGGAATTCGACCGCGACGAGATCATACGCATGTGCGGCGAACTCCAGCAGTTGATCTACGATGACCAGCCTTACCTTTTTCTCTTCGTTCCGGAGGGGACGTCCGTGATGTGGAAGGATGCTTTCCGCGTCAAGCGTCCCGGACCCGGTGGAACGTGGATCGACGAACCGGTGAAAATGACCAAGGCCGGCTGGAGCCATTACCTCGAATGGTTTTACCGTCCGGAATACGCGGAGGCCACGAACTGACCCATGGCCGCCTTCATCGTCAGACGCTTGCTCATCTCGACCGTCCTGCTGTTTTTCATCAGCCTGATTTCGTTTTTCATCATCACGCTGACCCCTGGCAGCCCTTATCCGTGGGGCGAGCTGAATCCGAAAATTTCCGAGGAAGTGAAGCGTGTTTTTCGCGAGAAGTTCCATCTGGATCGACCGCTGCACGAGCAATACGCGCTGATCATGCGAGACCTCTTCACGGGTCGTTTGCGCAGCATCAAGGATGAGCGGCCGGTCTTGGAAAAGATCGGCGAGCGGCTGCCGGCCACGGTCGCGCTCAACCTCGGTGCGCTGGCGCTCTCGCTGAGCTTCGGGCTGCTGCTCGGTATCTACGGTGCGCGGCACGCGGGACGTCCGCCTGATGTCATTACCAGCATCATAGCTTTCGTGTTCATCGCCCTGCCGGGTTTCTGGGTTTCGTATTTGGCGGCTATCGCGCTGGTGGATTGGGCGGCCGTTCCGATCCTCGGAACGCACACCATCGGCGTGGCGTTTTCCAATGGTGCCGAGGTCCTGCTCGACCGTTGGTGGCACGTGATGCTTCCGGCTTCCATTCTCGCGATCGGCGGTATTGCGGTGCAGTCGCGTTTTATCCGCGCCAGCATGATCGAGACTTTACGAGAGGACTACATCCGCACCGCACGTGCGAAAGGGTTGGACGAGAATGCTGTCTTCTACCGCCACGCCCTTCGCAACTCGATCCGCCCGCTCATCACCGGAATCGGCATGCTGTTGCCCGCGCTGATCGGCGGTGCGGTGATCGTTGAAAATATTTTTGCTTACCCGGGAATGGGGCGTCTGGGTTACGAGGCGGTGCTTGAGCGTGATTACCCCACGCTCGTGGCGTTGAACTTTGTCACCGCGGCACTCGTGCTTCTGGGCAACTTGCTGGCCGATGTGCTCTATGCCGTGGTGGATCCGAGAGTGAGGCTCGAATGATCACGACGACTCCGGAACCGGTTGAGCAGGCCGCAGTCAGCCCGGCGGGGCGTGCTTTGCGCCGCTTCCGCGCCAACAAGATCGGCATGGCGGCTGCGAGTCTCGTCGTTTTGCTCGGGCTGGTCGCCCTTGTTTTCTTCATTCTCGACCGCCTCGGTATCCCGTGGCCGATGGATCCGAACGCGACAAACCTCGAGCGCAAACTGCTCCCTCCCAATGCGGTGAACTGGCTCGGCACGGACAACCTCGGGCGTGACGTGCTGAGCCGCCTGCTCAACGGTGCCTACATTTCGCTCACCGTCGGTTTCATCGCCGTGTTTGTTTCGCTGTTCATCGGGGTGACGGTCGGTGCGGTGGCGGGGTATTACGGCAAATGGGTGGACAACGTCATCATGCGCGCGGTCGATGCCATCATGTGCTTCCCGACGTTTTTCTTGATCCTCACTGCGGTGGCGCTGCTCGGTCCGAGCATCATCAACATCATTGTGGTCATCGGCTTGGTGAGCTGGACGGGCACCGCGCGTCTGGTGCGGGCGGAATTTCTCACTTTGCGCGAAACATCCTACGTTCAAGCGGCGCGTGCGCTGGGCCAGCGGGCCCCGGGAATCATCTTCCGTCACATCCTTCCCAATGCGGCGGCACCGATTGTTGTCACTGCCGTGCTCGGAGTGCCCGAGGCGATCCTGGCCGAGGCAGGACTGAGTTTTCTTGGTTTCGGTGTCCAACCCCCGCAAGCGACCTGGGGTAACATCATCGCCGACGGAAAGACCTACATTCTCGATGCGTGGTGGCTGATTCTGTTCCCCGGGCTTGCCATTCTCGTCGCGGCATTGTCGTTTTACCTGACCGGCGATGCGCTGCGGCAAGCGGTGGAGACCCGGTCGGAAAGACAATGAGCAAACCCATCCTCCAAGTCCACGACCTGTGCATCGAGTTCGTCCTCGAGGACCGGACCATCGAGGCGGTGAAAGGCGCGACCTTTGAACTGGCCGCGGGTGAAACGCTGGCTATCGTCGGCGAAAGCGGCAGCGGCAAGAGCGTCACCGCGCTGGCCCTCACGCGGCTGCTGCCGGTGCCCCCGGCGCTGATCAAACGCGGCGAAATCCTTTTCCGTGGAGAAAACGTCATGGCGATGGACGCGGCGCAGCTTCGCAAACTCCGCGGCGGGAAAATCGCCTATATTTTCCAGGAGCCGAGCACGTCGTTGAATCCGGTTTACACCGTGCGCAGTCAGATCGGTGAGGCCATCCGCTTGCACCGTCCCGACGTGACCGACGTCGATGCGGAGATTGTCCGCTGGCTCGACGCCGTGGGCATCGTCGATGCGGCGCGGCGCATGCATGACTATCCGCACCAACTCAGCGGCGGCATGCAGCAGCGTGTCATGATCGCAATGGCCTTGGCCTGCCAGCCGGACGTGCTGGTCGCCGACGAACCGACCACCGCACTCGATGTCACGATCCAGGCTCAGATCATGGACTTGCTCGGCTCGCTGAAGGAACGCTTCGGCATGTCGATCATCCTCATCACACACAACTTCGGCATCGTCTCGGGTTTTGCCTCGCGCGTGCTCGTCATGTATCGCGGAAAGATCGTCGAGCAGGGTTCCACCGCGGAGGTTCTGGAGCATCCGCGGCATCCTTACACCCGCGCTTTGATCGATTGCATCCCACGGCTCGGTTCGAAGCAAAATCGTCTCAAGACAATCGACCACGCGGCAATCGGAGCAGCTTGAGTCTTGATTTGCGGCCGCGGTCCCACTTGGATGCGCGGATGGAACGTTCTTTCGGACGGCTTGCCGACGGTCTGCGCCCTGTGAGTTTCGAACAGGGCATCGCCCCGCATGCCGCGGGCTCGGTGCTGGTGTCCTTTGGCAACACGAAAGTCCTCTGCGCCGCGACGATCGATGAAGCGGTGCCGCGTTGGATGCAGATCCAGAAAGTGCCCGGAGGCTGGCTCACGGCCGAATATTCGATGCTTCCTTACGCGACATTGGACCGGAAGCAGCGCGACATTTCCCGAGGGAAACTCGACGGAAGGACGACAGAAATCCAGCGGCTGATCGGCCGCTCCCTGCGTGCCGTGGTGGACTTGGACAAGCTCGGGCCGCGGACGTTGTGGGTCGATTGCGATGTTTTGCAAGCGGATGGCGGGACGCGGACTGCGTCCATCACCGGGGCCTGCGTCGCGGTGGAGTTGGCCTGCCGGAAATTGATTGCTGAGGGAAAAATCAAGGAAACGGCCCTCAAGGAGCGCGTGGCGGCAATCAGCGTGGGCGTTGTCGGCGGCGAGGTGCTGCTGGATTTGGACTACATGGAAGACAAGGACGCCACCGTGGATATGAATCTGGTCATGACGCAAAGCGGCGAGTTCGTCGAGGTCCAAGGATCGGGGGAGGAGGCCACTTTCGGTGAAGAGGCCTTGTTTGAAATGCTGCGCGTCGGGCGCTCGGGCATCGAAAGTTTGCTTGCGCTTCAAGAGGCGGCTCTTAGTCTCCCTGCCCCGTCAAAAGCATGAAAAAGGCGCTCGTCACAGGCATCACAGGGCAGGACGGTTCGTATCTGGCCGACATGCTTCTGGCCAAGGGCTACGAGGTTCACGGGATCATCAGAAGGGCGAGCACGTTCAATACCGCCCGTATCGACCACCTTTATCAAGATCCGCACGTCAACGGTGTCCGGCTCTTTCTCCACTACGGCGACTTGGCCGACTCGGTGAACCTCACCAAGCTTCTCTACGATCTGCAGCCCGACGAAGTCTATAACCTTGGCGCCCAGAGTCATGTGCGGGTCAGTTTCGATATCCCCGAATACACGTCCGATGTCACCGGGGTCGGCACGATCCGGATCCTTGAAGCCATCCGCGAGTCCGGGGTGAAGCCGCGTTTTTACCAAGCCTCGAGCAGCGAAATGTATGGCAAGGTTCAGGAAGTGCCGCAGACCGAGAAAACACCGTTTTGGCCGCGCAGTCCCTACGGTTGCGCCAAAGTATTCGGCTACTGGGCCACGGTGAACTACCGCGAGAGCTACGGGCTCTTCGCCTGCAACGGCATCCTGTTCAACCACGAGAGCCCGCGCCGCGGCGAAACCTTCGTGACCCGGAAAATTTCCCGCGCCGTGGCGGCGATCAAGCTCGGCCTGCAAAACGAACTGTATCTGGGCAATCTCGATGCCAAGCGCGATTGGGGTTACGCCCCGGAATATGTGGAGGGCATGTGGCGGATGCTGCAAGCCGACCAGCCCGATGATTACGTTCTGGCCACCAACGAAACCCATACGGTCAAAGAGTTTGTGCAGGAAGCCTTCGGTCACGTCGGGCTCGATTTGGAGAAACACGTCAAATACGACGCCCGCTACGAGCGGCCGGCCGAAGTGGATCTTCTGATCGGCGACCCTGCCAAAGCCAAGCGCCAGCTCGGGTGGGAACCGAAGGTCCGCTTCAAGGAGCTTGTCCAGATCATGGTGGACGCCGATCTGGAAATGCTTGAAGGAAAGGGCCGGGTCCACCAACATCAAGACTGATCAACAGAAGAAACGGAAAATCTATGTCCAGAGTTTGCAGTGTCACAGGAGCCAAACCCAAGCGCGGCTCCACCATCCATCGTCGCGGTATGGCCAAGAAGAAAGGCGGCGTCGGCCGTCACGTCACGGCCAACACGCCTCGCTATTTTACCCCGAACCTCCAGGAGAAGCGTATCTGGGTTCCGGAGTTGAAGCGGTTCGTCAAAGTCAAACTGACCGCCCGCGCCCTCAAAACCATCAACAAGAACGGGGCTTACGCGACTCTCAAGAAGGCCGGCGTCATCTGACCCTCTTGAATCCCACCAAAACTAAGAAAGGAAACACATCATCATGGCATTCAGCACAGTCAGCAAAAAAAGCGGCAAAACCTATTACCTTCACTCGCGCCTGCAAAAGTTGCGCGGCGGTCAGGAGGTGACCCTGTATTACTTCGCCGGCGCGCCCGGTCAGGGCGCGATCGATGCCCTTCCCCAGGGTTACGAAGTTTCGGAAAACGAGCGCACGGGTCTGCCTCTGCTCAAGAAAAAGAAGTAAGGCGCCAGACCAGACGTTTTTTCATGAAGCGGCCCGGCACTCGATGCAGGGCCGCTTTTTCTTTGTGCGGATCGCGGTGAAGCGCCTGTGAAAAGTCCTTTGATCATCGGCGGCGGCCTGGTCGGCCTCGGCACGGCGTGGCAGCTGCTCCGCTCCGGACGCGTGCCTGCTCTCACGTTGTTGGAAAAGGAGGCGCGTGTCGGTTCGCACCAGAGCACGCACAACAGCGGGGTTCTCCACGCGGGGCTCTACTACAAACCCGGCTCGCTCAAGGCGCGGCTTGCGGTCGAGGGCATCCGCGAAATGACCGCTTACTGCCGGGAGAAAAATGTTCCGCACGAAATCTGCGGCAAGGTGGTGGTCGCCGTGGATGAAGCCGAAGTGGCGCGACTGCGCGAACTCGAGGCCCGCGGCAAGGCCAACGGTCTGGCCGGCCTGCGTTGGTTGGACCGCGACGGACTCCAAGCCCTCGAACCCCACGCCGCCGGAGTGGCCGCGCTCCACGTTCCCGAGGAAGGCATTGTCGATTACGCGGCCGTTTGCGAGGCATTGCACGCCGACATTACGGCGATGAATGGGCGTGTCGTCACAGGCGCCCGAGTCGCCAGCCTTCGCGAGACCACGGACGGATGGGTTGCTGCGACGACAGTTGCCGGCGAGTTCACCGGTGATTTCCTCATCAACTGTGCCGGACTGCAAAGCGACCGCGTGTGCCGGCTGGCAGGCGTGGACCCGCGGGACCGCATCGTTCCTTTCCGCGGCGAATACTACAAATTGCGGCCGGAGGCCACGCGGCTCGTGCAGAATCTTATTTACCCCGTTCCGGATCCCAAATTTCCTTTCCTCGGCGTGCACTTCACGCGTTTGATCCACGGAGGCGTCGAGGCCGGCCCCAACGCGGTTCTTGCGTTTGCGCGCGAGGCCTACCGCAAAACCCAGTTCGATCTCCGCGACATGGCGGATGCGCTGGCTTTCCCCGGACTCTGGAAGTTTCTTGCCCGCCATCCGCGCATGGCATGGGACGAAGGAATCCGGTCGTTGAGCAAAAAACTGTTTTGTAAATCTCTCCAGCGCCTGGTTCCCGGATTGCGTGAAGATGATCTGGCTCCCGGCGGTGCTGGCGTGCGCGCGCAGGCCATCTCGCAGGATGGCGAATTGGTGCAAGACTTCCGCTTGCTCAAAGGCGTGCGCGCTCTGCACGTCGTCAACGCGCCGAGTCCAGCCGCCACGGCATCCCTCGCCATCGGACGCGAAGTCGCCGCGCGGATCGGGTTGTCTTGAGCCGCGGGAATTCCTTCCGTTGCCGGCGGCGTGCGGTTAGTTTTTCGCGGTGCAAAAATTTCTGTCCGTAATTCTCGCGCTGATCCCGCTCGCGGCATCCGGTGCCGAGTGGATCGAGTTGAAAGACGGCACCAAGGTGGAGGGAAAAATTTTGTCCGTTGGCGCCGACAGCGTTTTGATCGAGATGCAGGAAAGTCCCACGATCCGCGGGGAAAAATCCTACGCTCGCGGCGAAATATCCAAGATCCAACGCGCAACGCAGGACGACATAGCTTTCGAGGAAATTGCGGCTCTTTCCATTCCGCCCACGGCCGACGATCCAAGTCTCCACGACGCGCTGTTGGATAAGGTGCGTCCATTCATGAAAAACTATGCTTACAGCAAGCACATGCCGGCTGCGCGCCAGCTTGCGAGCACTCTCGAAGCCGAACGCGCGCGGCTTGCGGCGGGCGAGGTGAAAATCGACGGACTGTGGGTCGGTGCCGATGCCATGGTATCGGACAAAACCGAGATTGGCGGACGCTTGCAGTTGTCAAAGATGAAAAACACGGCGGATCCGGTTGCGGTGCTTTCCGGATTCGAGACCCTCGAGAAAAGCTACGGCAATTCTTCCTCTTACCCGGAAGGCGTCGCGCTGGCCCGTGTCGCGCTCGGGCAAATGCGCGGTTCCCTGACCCGCGCCCGCGCGGATCTCGAGCGGAAGAACCGTGAACAGCAGCAGGGACTTCAGTTGGCCAGTGTTGATCGCCGTGCGCTCATGGAAAAAGGCATCGAACAGGAAAAGGCAGCGACACAGGCCCAGATCGACCGCACCAAGCAGAGCGGCAAGAAGTGGTTTCCAATCCTGCTTGATACGAAGGCGCTGGATGAATTGTCCAAGCTCGTGGACAGCGAGGAAGCGCGTCTTTCGAAGATTGACGCGCAGAGCATGGCTTCCGCCGTGACAGCCGCCGGCGAAGCCAAGCAACAAATCGCGGATGGCCGTCTCGCGGAGGCGAAGCTCAGTATTGAGCGCGCCCGGACACTCTGGCCGAAATATGCTTTGCTTGCGCAGTTCCAAGAATCGCTCAAAAAAGCCGAGTCTGACGCTGCCCTAAAAACCCAGGAACCCAACAAGCCCGCCGAGCAATGAACCGCACCGCCACCGTCAAAAGAAAAACCAAGGAAACCGACATCGAGCTGAATTTTGTCATCGATGGCAGCGGCCGTTCGGAAATTTCCACGGGCATCGGATTCTTCGATCACATGCTCGACCTGTTTGCCAAGCACGGGCTGTTCGATTTGACGCTCAAAGCCAAGGGCGATCTCAACGTCGATGCCCACCACACGGTTGAGGATGTCGGCCTCGCCTTGGGTCAGGCTTTGCGCGAGGCCCTGGGAGACAAAGCCGGGCTGGCCCGCTACGGCTGGTGCCTGTTGCCGATGGATGATGCGCTTGCCCGCATTGCGCTCGATTGCGGCGGCCGGCCTTATCTTGCCTACGATGCACCGGACGAAGCGGGGCCGATCGAAAACTTTCCCTTCCAGTTGCTCGAGGAATTTCTCCGCGCGTTCAGCGTCCAAGGCGGCCTTAATCTGCATGTGGCTCTCCTTGATGGACGCGATGCACATCACATGGCTGAGGCGGTGTTCAAGGGTTTGGCCCGCGCTCTCGACCAGGCCACACGGATCGATCCGCGCGTGCAGGGCGTGCCGAGCACCAAAGGCACCCTTTGAGCATGTCCTTGGTTGATGCAGGCAACGAGGCTGCCCGGCCACGTGTGGCGCTGATCGATTACGGAAGCGGGAACTTGCGAAGCGTGGAAAAAGCTTTGCAGCACGCCGGCGCCGAGGTGGTTCGCTGCGCCGACCCTTCGTCCATGGGCGAGTGCCGCGCCATCGTTCTTCCCGGCGTCGGATCGTTCGGTGATTGTGTCCGCAATCTCGACAGCAGGGGATTGACAGAACCGCTGCGGGAGTGGCTGGCGTCGGATCGCCCGTATCTTGGAATCTGCCTCGGTTACCAGATTCTTTTCGAGCGCAGCGTCGAATCACCCGAATCGAAAGGCTTGGGCCATTGGCGCGGCTCGGTCGTGCGTTTTCCCTCCGGCCCCGGTCTCAAAGTCCCGCACATGGGCTGGAACAGCCTCCTCTGGCGGCAGCCGGACCGGCTTTTTGAGGGCTTGCCTGATCCGGCGCATGTTTTTTTCGTTCACTCGTATTTTCCCGAACCCGAGGACACTTCAATTGTCACCGCCGTATGCACGCATGGCGTGACGTTCGCCGCGGCAGCCGGTCGTGGCAACGTCCGCGGCGTGCAGTTTCATCCCGAAAAAAGCCAAGCGACCGGCTTGCGTATCCTGGAAAATTTCGTGCGCGGTTTGGCCGATGCGACCTGATTTATGCTGCTTTATCCCGCGATCGATCTGATGGATGGCAAAGCGGTCCGCCTCAAGCAGGGACGTGCCGCGGACAAGACCGTTTATTCCGACGACCCTGTGTCCGTGGCGCGCGACTGGGAGACCCGCGGGGGAGACTGGCTCCATGTTGTCGATCTCGACGCCGCATTCGAGGGGCGACAGGCCAATCTCGACGTCGTCCGGCGCATGGCATCGGCAATAAGTGTTCCCCTCCAACTGGGTGGAGGCATGAGGGATGACGTTGCGATAAGAAAAGCACTCGACGCCGGTGCGGCACGGGTCGTGATCGGGACGCGTGCGGCGGAGGCGCCGGATTTTGTCGCGGGTGCGGTCAAGAAGTTCGGCGGCGATAGAATCGCGGTGGGTATCGACGCGAAAGACGGCTTTGTTGCGGTCAAGGGCTGGACCGAGGTGACCGGTCTGGCGGCCATCGATTTTGCGCGGAAGATGCACGCCTGCGGCGTCGGCGCGATCATCTGCACGGACATCGCCACGGACGGCATGTTGCAGGGACCGAATTTTCAATCGGTCGAAGACATGGTTTGCGCGGTCGATTGCCCCGTCATTGCCAGCGGCGGCGTGTCGTCCGCCCTCGATCTGGCTCGCTTGGCGCGCATCCCGCGCCTTTCTGGGGCCATCATCGGTCGGGCACTGTTTGACGGCTGCATTACCGGCGACTTGCGGGCAGCTATGGCGCGCGCAGCTGCCGAGGCCGGCCTGTAGCAGACGGCGGGGCGCATTGCCCGAGTTTGGCCTTGCAGTCCCATGCCGACTCTGATCATTTCGCTGGTATGAACCGACTCATTCCGGCCGCGTCCTTGGTTTTGCCCTTGGCGCTTCTTCTTCCTGCCTGCACGGAAAGCAAGCCGCCGACCACATCTCGCAACCGCTACGGCTACGGCGGAACGCAAACTTTGCAGCAAACCCAAACAACACCTGCGACTCTGCCGCCGCTGGCAGGAACCGATACTGGTGTTGGAGTGACTGATACGGCTTTGGTCAACCCGGTTCCCAGCGCCAATCCCACCCCGGCGCCGACGCCCCCGCCCGTGAGTCTTCCCACGCCGGACATCTCCTACGGAATTCCCGTGCCCGGCAAACCCGGTTTCGTCACCAGCCCGCATGCGCCCAGCGCGGGGTTTGTCGATGTCCGTGGTTTTCCTCCGGGAACCGAAGTCAAAGATCCTTACACAGGACGCATCTTCCTCGTTCCCTGACGAACGATTTTCCGGCGTGAGGTCCGCGCCTTTGCCTGCCATATTCGGCAGGTCATGAGCGCCCATCCTTCATCCGTCGCCGTATTGGGCCCGGGGCTGATGGGTGCTTCGTTGCTCATGGCTTTGCGCCGCAGGATGCCCGGCACCAGGCTTGCCGCATGGGCCCGACGCGACGATGCGCTCAAAGAACTGAAAGATCGCGGATTGGCTGACGTCGTTTCAATCGATCCTGCAAAGGTGGTCGAAAGTTCCGAGATAGTTGTCTTTTGTGTCCCCGTGGAAACCATGACCAGCCTGGCCGAGTCCGTCGCTGGGGTCGTCGGCCCCGCAACACTCGTCACCGATGTCGGCAGCGTGAAGGGCCAAGTCGTGCGGGAGCTGGAGGAAGTTTTTGCGGTCCATCGGAATTTTGTCGGCAGCCATCCGATGTGCGGATCGGAAGAGGCCGGTCTCGCGGCGGCGCGGGAAGATCTTTACGAAGGAGCAGTCTGTGCGGTGACGCCGAGTGAGAAATCCCGGCCTGATCGGGTTGCCGCCGCCTCGGATTTTTGGAGCGCCCTCGGCGCTCGTGTTATCACGCTGTCCCCTGAACAGCATGACCGAGCCGCCGCCATGGTCAGCCATGTTCCGCATGTTGCAGCATCGGCACTGGTCGAAACGGTCTTTGCCAGCGAGCCCGTGTGCCGGACGATGTGTGCCGGAGGATTCCGTGACACAACGCGTGTGGCCTCCGGGGCGCCGGATCTTTGGACCGGGATCCTTTCCTCGAACCGGGCTGAGGTGGCCCGGGGAATCAGCTGCCTGATCGACTCTCTGCAAAGCATCAGGATCGCCTTGGAGAATAACGACATGACCCGCGTCTCGGATTTCCTTCGCTCGGCCGCCGAGCATCGGGCCCAAATTGTCGGGCAAAGGGCGACATGACTTTAAGAGTCCATCGTGCGCCGCCCATCAAAGCGGCCATCAGTGTGCCGCCCGACAAAAGCATGTCGCATCGCGCAGCCATGTTGGCGGCGATCTCCGACGGCTCTTGCACCGTGCGGAATTTTCTCATGGGTGAGGATTGTCTCGGAACAATCCGCGTCCTTCGGCAACTCGGTGTCGCGATCACGGATGCGGGGCCGGGCGAGTTTTTGATCCGCGGATGCCGCGGCAGCTTCACCGCTCCTGAAGGCGATCTGGATTGCGGAAACTCCGGAACCACGATGCGACTGATGTCCGGTTTGCTCGCTGCGCAGCCATTCAGTGCCAGGCTCATCGGCGATGATTCGCTCTCTCGCCGTCCCATGAAGCGTATCATGGGGCCGCTTGGCCTCATGGGCGGCAACCTTCGGACGGAGGGACCGGGGGATTGCCCTCCCTTGGTTGTTGATGGGAACCCCGCGTTGCGAGGCATCGAATACTCGTTGCCGGTTGCAAGTGCCCAAGTGAAGAGCGCGGTTCTGCTCGCCGGATTGTTTGCCTCGGGAAAAACAACGGTGATCGAGCCGGTCGCAACGCGAGATCACACCGAGCGCATGCTTAACCATTTCGGCGTTACGGTTCACCGAGAAGGAAATCGCATCACGGTGTCCGGCGGCTGCTTTCCCAAGGCCCGCGATTTCACCGTTCCGGGCGATGTTTCTAGCGCGGCTTTTTGGTTTGTTGCCGCCGCGGCGCAACCGGGGGCGCGCTTGTGCGTGCGTGACTTGGGTCTCAATCCGACGCGCACGGGTGTTCTCGGCGTTCTTTTGCGCATGGGGGCGCGAATCCGGGAAGAGCACAGGAGCCAGGGACCCGGCGAACCATCCGGCCTTGTCGAAATCACCGGCAGTCCGCTCAAGGGGACAATCATCGTAGGAAAAGAAATACCCAATGTCATCGACGAGCTGCCGGTGCTTGCGGTGGCGGGTGCGCTGGCATCGGGCACGACCATTATCCGCGACGCCGCGGAACTGCGCGTCAAAGAGTCCGACCGTCTTGCCGTGGTGGCGCATCATCTGCAAGCGATGGGAGCCGATGTCACTGAACACAAAGACGGACTCGAGATCCGCGGTGGCAAACCGTTGCGTGGAGCGACGCTTCCGAGCCATGGGGACCATCGGATTGCCATGGCGTTTGCCATTGCGGGACTTTTTGCGGACGGCGAGACGGTGATCGAAGATACTGCCTGCGTCGAAACATCGTATCCGGGATTCGAACGGCAACTACGGGAGGTTGTTGATGGACGCGCGTGACTCGACGGTCGTAATCGCCATGGACGGTCCTGCTGCTTCGGGTAAGAGCACGGTGGCACGGGAATTGGCGCGCCGGCTAGGTTACAGGTTTTTCAACTCGGGGGATCTTTACCGGGCCATGACGCGGGGCTGCCTTCGCCAAGGCGTGGATTGCCGCGATGCACGCGCGGTCGCGTTGGCCTCGGAAAATGTGCAAATCGACATCGCCGCGGATGATCACCAGTATTTTCCGATAATCACCGGCGAGGACGCGCGCCCGTATCTGCGCGGCGAGAATGTCAACGCAAACGTATCGCACGTCTCGGCGGTTCCCGAAGTGCGTTCGGTCATCACGGATACCATCCGGAAGCATGCGCAAGGCCGTCAAACCGTGATCGAGGGTCGTGACATCGGATCAGCTGTCTTTCCCGAAACTCCGTTCAAGTTTTACATTGATGCGAGCCCCGAAGTGCGCCAGCAGCGGCGCCGCAACGAGGGACAGACGGAGGAAATCGCCCGCCGCGACAGCATCGATTCGACGCGCAGCACCGCACCGCTGAGCGTTGCGCCCGGGGCGGTTGTCATCGACACGTCCGATCTCGCGGTGGCGGGCGTGGTTGCAGCGATACTCGGCAAACTCCGCGAAATGGGACTGCCGGCCGCAAGTGCTTTATGCAGCAACGAATGACCTTCTGGTATTTGCTCGGCTATTCGCTGAGCAAGGCTATCGCGAAGACTTTTTTTAGCTACCGCGTCATCGGGTCGGAAAATATCATTGAAGAAGGACCGGCCATCATTGCGGCCAACCATGCCAGTTTCCTCGACCCGCCGCTTGCCGGTGTCGCTTGCCAGCGAGCCATCCATTACCTCGCACGCAAATCCCTTCTCGATTGGCCCGTCATGGGGCCGATTATGCCCGAGTGGAATGTCATTCCCGTCGATCCGAAAAACGCGGAGCGTAGCGCGCTTATGGGTCTTATCCGCGTGATCCGCGCAGGCGGCGCAGCTCTGATCTTCCCCGAGGGCACAAGGTCAAAGGACGGTCACCTTCAACACGCGCAACCGGGAATTGGGATGATTATCGCCAAGACAGGTGCCCCGGTGGTTCCTATGCGCATCTTCGGATCATTCGAGGCCTTTCCCCGCGACCGCATGATGCCGCACCGGGTGCCGATCACTGTTGTTGTGGGCAAGCCGCTTTACTTTGACAAAATTCCCGCCGACCGCGACTCCTACCAAAAAGCAAGCGACCGCGTCATGGACGCGGTCGCCGCTTTAAAGCTCGATCAAAAAAATCGCCCCTCTAGTTGAGCGGCGTGAGATTGTTGTAATTGGTCGAAACTACAGACGAATTGGTAACGTCTGTCGGGCGGTTGTAAACGCCACCATCCCCACCCTTGCGGAATACTACGAAGCCCTTATCCCCGTAGGGAGCGTTGGTGGTAAGGCCAGATGCACCCCAGTTTTTCGTGATCACGAAGGGTTGATCTGAAGGACTGGACTCCGTTGTCTGCATGATCTTAAAAGCGATGCCCGTCGCCGTGAAATTGGTATTGGCCACGATCACGCCGGGAGCTGCATAAATTTTTTGGAGATCAGCACCTGTGAGATATTTGCCATCCGTCAGAGCCTGACTGAATGTGGGGACAGTCTGCACGGTATTGCTGGCATTCATGGTCCAAGAAGCACCGCTGCCTGCCGTCGTCGTATCGATCGACATTGTTTGAGTAGCCAGGGTCAGTTGGCGGCCGTTGTTCAGTGTTTGTGTCATCTGTCCGCGCACCAGTGCGCTCGAGACGGCAGGAACTGCCAACGATGCCAGAATGGCTATGATTGAAATGACGACAAGAAGTTCGATGAGGGTGAAGCCCCGGAGGGAGCGACGGAGATTTTTCATACCCCAACCCAACTATTCGTCTTGGGGACGAAAGGCAACATCTATTCCAACACAAAACCCACAATTGCCAGAGGCGGCAGTTCGATTTGGATGGAGTGATCGCGGCCTTGCCAGGGGATGGCATCGGAGGGCAGACCGCCCATGTTGCCCACATTGCCTCCGCCATAAACCTCGGAGTCGGTGTTGAGGATTTCCCGGTAAAAGCCCGTTTCCGGCACGCCGATCCTGTAGCCCGAACGCACCACCGGCGTGGCATTCATGGCAAACACGAGGATTTGGCCGTCCAACGACTTGCGCAGGAAGGCGACAACGCTGTTGTCCGAATCGTGGAAGTCGATCCACTCGAAGCCCTCGTGGGTATCATCCAGTTCATAAAAGGCCGGGTAGCTTTTATAGATATGGTTGAGGTGCTGGACGAGGCGTGAGAGCCCGGCATGCAGCGGGAACTGTGTAAGGTGCCAGTCGAGGCTCTGGTTGTAGCGCCACTCTTCCCACTGGCCGAACTCTCCGCCTTGGAAGAGCAGCTTTTTCCCGGGATGCGCCCACATGAGCCCGTAGAACATGCGGAGATTGGCGAACTTCTGCCACATGTCTCCGGGCATTTTGCCGAGCAGCGATCCCTTGCCGTGCACGACTTCGTCGTGGCTGAGCACCAGGATGAAATGCTCGTGGAAGGCGTAGAGCAGCGAAAACGTGATGCTGCCCTGATGGTAGCGCCGGTAAACCGGGTCGAGGCTCATGTAATGGAGGAAGTCGTGCATCCACCCCATGTTCCATTTGAAGCTGAAGCCGAGTCCGCCCAGATAAGTCGGACGCGACACGCCGGGCCACGCGGTTGATTCCTCGGCGATGTTGATGATCCCCGGAAAGCGCTCGTAGCTCACCTCGTTGAAGCGCTTCAAAAAATAAATCGCATCGAGGTTTTCCCGGCCACCGAAGCAATTCGGCACCCATTGGCCCGGCTCTCGCGAGTAGTCCAGGTAAAGCATCGAGGCGACAGCATCCACGCGCAGGCCGTCGATGTGGTAGCGGTCGAACCAGAACAATCCGTTTGCGATGAGAAAATTCCGCACCTCGTTGCGCCCGTAGTTGAAAATGTGCGTGCCCCAGTCGCGGTGTTCTCCCTGCCGCGGATCCTCGTGCTCGTAAAGGTGCGTGCCGTCGAATCTGGCCAATCCGTGCGCGTCCTTCGGGAAATGCGCCGGCACCCAGTCGAGGATCACGCCGATGCCCGCCTTGTGGCAGTTGTCGATGAAATGCCGGAACTCGTCCGGGTTCCCGAAACGGCTGGTCGGCGCGTAGTAGCCGGCCACCTGATACCCCCACGAACCGTCATAAGGATGCTCCGCTATCGGCATCAGCTCGATGTGGGTGAAACCCATGTCGAGGCAGTAGGGAATGAGACGGTGCGACAATTCGATGTAGCTCAGCGGGCGGTTGTTGTCCTCGGGCATGCGCTGCCATGACCCGAGGTGCACTTCGTAGATACTCAGGGGCCTTTTGTGCCACGCCTGCTTGGCGCGGTATTCCATCCATGCCTCATCCGACCATTGGAAGCGGTCGAGGTCGCAAACGATGGAGGCGGTCTGCAGCCCGTGCTGGCCGTAGAAAGCGAACGGGTCGCTTTTGAGAAAGACGTCACCGTGGCAGCCCTTGATCTCGAACTTGTAGTGCGTGCCCTCCTTGATGCCGGGAATGAAAATTTCCCATACGCCGCTGCCCACGAGCCTGCGCATGACGTGGACGCGCCCGTCCCAGTGGTTGAAATCCCCGACCACGCTGACGCGTTGCGCGTTGGGCGCCCAAACGCAGAACACGGTGCCCTGAACCCCGTCGATCTCGGTCAAGTGTGCGCCGAATTTGTTGTAAAGGTCCCAGTGGTTGCCCTCGGCATGCAGATAGACATCCGTGTCACCCAGGATTCGCCCGAACGAATAAGGATCGCGCTCCTCCCATTCCGTTCCCGTGTGGCTGCGCATCCGCAGCAAGTAGGGAAACTCCGCCGCGCCGGCGGGAAGGACGGCTTCGAAAAATCCGTCCGTGTGGATTTTCTTCGCCTTGAAAGCGCGCGTCCTGTTTGTCGCGTCGATCACTTCGACCGATGCCAAGTCGGGCCGGAAAACACGCACCGCCACCGTGCCGCCCGCGCGGCGCATGCCGAGCGTGTGGAAGGGATCGGAGTGCCGCGCGTCGAGGAACGCGGCAAGCTCTTCGGGAGGAACGGTCGGCTTCATCGATGAGGAGGCTGTCACGAGCCGGGTTTTCAAATTATCCGCCGCAACCCATGGCGGCAAGGTAGGAACAGACTGCTCAGCCCGCGCCGCCGGCGGAATTGGCCAGTTCGGCCTCCTCC
The DNA here is from genome assembly GCA_018883245.1 of Chthoniobacterales bacterium. Lineage (NCBI taxonomy): Bacteria > Pseudomonadati > Verrucomicrobiota > Spartobacteria > Chthoniobacterales > Chthoniobacterales bacterium. Next base: position 57,909 of record VEQL01000001.1, on the reverse strand, counting down.
GGCGGGAGGAAGGCTTTGAAGCGGTTCTTGTCGATCGCCTTCATAAACGCCTCGTGAGGGGACACGTGCCCCTGCTGCAGTTGCGCCCAGATGGCGTCGTCCATGAATTGCATCCCCTGCGATTTTCCTCCCACGATGACGTCCTGCAGCTTCTGCGTGGCGCCCTCGCGAATAATGGCCGCCACCGCGCTGTTGACCACAAGGATTTCATTCACCGCGATGCGTCCGCCGCCGTCCTGGCGTTTCAGGAGGAGTTGGGCCACCACGCCGCGCAGTGAGGCCGAGAGCATCGTCCGAACCTGCGACTGTTGGTCGGACGGAAACACGTCGATCATGCGGTCCACGGTCTTGCGCGCGTTGTTCGTGTGCAGCGTTCCGAAGACGAGCAGGCCTGTCTCGGCGGCGGTGAGGGCGAGGGAAATGGTCTCGAGGTCGCGCATTTCGCCGACAAGCACGATGTCGGAATCCTCGCGCAGCGCCGCTTTCAGGCCGGTGGGAAAGTTGATCGCGTGCTCGGGGACTTCACGCTGCGTGATGATGCTGCGCTTGTTCGAGTGCACGAATTCGATCGGCTCTTCGATCGTGACGATGTGGCGCGTGAAGTTGGTGTTGATGTAATCAATCAGCGCGGCAAGTGTGGTGCTTTTGCCCGAACCGGTCGGTCCTGTGACAAGCACGAGGCCCCCGCGCAAATGCCCGAATTCCTTGATCACCGGCGGCAAACCGAGTTCCTCGAGCGTGGCGATGCGGGTGGGGATCAGCCGGAACACGGCGCCGAGCCCGTGCACTTGCTTGAAATAGTTGCAGCGGAAGCGGCTGTCCTCGTTCATCTCGTAAGCGAAGTCGAGGTCGCCCTTCTGCTGGAATCGCTCCCAGTTCCGCGGCGTGCAGATCTCGCTCAACATGTAATTCATCTCGTCCGCCGTGAGGATTTCCTCGCGGATCGGAATGACGTCGCCGTGGCGGCGGATTTTTGGCGGCTGTCCCTCGGCGAGATGCAGATCGGACGCGCGCGCGTTGATCAGCACCTGGAAAAATTGGTCGATGTAAGCCATGGGTCAGAGGAGTCCGCAAACCTGCTTCATCAGCGGCTTTTGCTCGGCGCGGGAAACCGCCTCGTCGGCCGAAATCATCCCGGCCCGGAAAAGGTCCGCCAACGAGTCGTCCATGAGTTTCATCCCGAGTTTTTTTCCGGTTTGGATGATGCCCGGAAGCATGAAGGTCTTGGCCTCGCGGATCACGTTGGCCACGGCCGGCGTGTTCATCAGGATCTCGATGGCCAAAGCCCGCCCCGTCCCGTCGGCTCGCGGCACCAGCTGCTGCGAAATGATGCCGCGCAGCGACTCGCTTACCATGATGCGGATCTGCTCGCGCTGATCCACCGGGAAAACGTCGAGCACACGGTCGAGCGTGCGCGCGGCGTTGCCCGTGTGCAAAGTTCCGAGCACAAGATGCCCGGTTTCCGAGGCGGTGATGGCGAGCGAGATGGTCTCGAGATCGCGCATTTCACCGACCATGATCACGTCGGGATCCTCGCGCAGCGCGCCGCGCAGCGCGGCGCCGAACGACTCGGTGTGGGTGTGGACCTCGCGCTGGTTAACTTGGCAGCCCTGCGGCGTGAAAAGGTATTCGATCGGATCTTCCAACGTGATGATATGCTCGTGCCGCGTGCGGTTGACCTCTTCGACCAGTGCCGCCAGCGTGGTGCTTTTGCCGCTGCCGACCGACCCGGTGACCAGCACGAGACCGTTCTGGTATTGCGTGAGCATTTTGAGCTGCGGGGGCAGTCCGAGTTCGTCCATCGTGCGCACCGTGGTCTGGATGATGCGGAAGACGAGATCGTAACCGAGTCTCTGACGGACGACGCTCGTGCGGTAGCGGCCCTCGGCGTTGGAGTAGGCGAAATCGACGTCGCCGCGCTCGGCGAGCAGTTTCTTTTGCTGGTCGTTGAGGAAGCCCATGGCCAGCCGCTCGGTATCGGCAGCCGAGAGTTTGTCCGCCTGCAGCCAGATCGGTTCGAGCGTCCCGAAGCGCCGCCAAGTCGGCGGCATGTTGACGCTGAGATGGATGTCCGAAGCGCCCGATTCTTTGCCGATCGACAAATATTGATCGACGTGGCCGAGAACGTGCACCGATTCCGGTTGTTCGGAAACGACTTCGACGGCTGCGACTTGTGGCGACTCGGACACGGAAGCGGTGGGAGAGGAAACTTTAGCGTTTGTGTCCCGACCGCAAACTCAAAAAGAGCGGGACCAGTTGTGCCAGGACTGCCGGCAGCAATTTCAAAAGCGTGGGCACCCAGAAAGCCGCACCGCTCTGCGGCTGTGCACCAGTGCCTTTGGCCGTTTTCCCGCGCGGCATGCGAAGCAAACGGGCCGCGGCGAAGCCGGCCACCGATGCTCCGGGAAGCCACCATTTCCAGTCGCGGGCCACTTCGCCACGCAGCTGGTTGATGGGATTCGCCGCCTCGGCCAGCAGCCGCCCTTTGGCCAGAAGTTCGCGCCCTGCCGAGTCGAGTTCGCGCAAGTATTGCTCGCGGTTCATGAAATTCGTGAGATCTCCCGGCGCACCGCTTCGCGCGTTCCGGGGAAAAGCGGGCGCCGTCCGCGTTTGACCAGCACAAGCAGAAGCACTGCGGCCACAAGCAGGTGGAAGATGAACAGGATCGCCGCGGTGGCAAACCATCCGCCCCCCATCCATGACGCGAGAGAGACGGCCATTGCCACGATCAGGAACAGGTAAGCCAGCGTGGCCGCAATGGCGAAGCCCAAGGCCAAGCCCGCCAACAACAGCACATGGCTGCCGGACTCGCGCAACTCCAGCCCCAACAGGCCTCCCAGCGCGCGCAGATACGCCGATGCCGCCCGGCCAAAGTCGCCGCCGGCCGACGAAAGCGACAATCCTTCCGGCGGAGGCGTGCGGTCTTCGCCGGAGTCCGGACTCATGCAGATTTCGGAAACTTAGCGGCGCAGGATCAAGCCCAGGACAAATCCCGCAGCCAGCGCGATCCCGACAGCCTGCAGCGGATTTTCGCGGATGTAGTCCTCGCCGTCCTCGGTCAGCGTGCATGCGCGTCCGGTCGTGTCCGACCACACGCGGTTGGCCCGCTCCCGGTATTCGTCGGCGCGCTGATTCAGCGTGTCGCGCAAATCGTTGAGTTTGGCCGACGCGGCTTCCTTGAATTCTTGGGCCGCTTCGGCGGCGTGCGTTTTTCCGCGCTTGAATTTTTCCGCGGCCTCTTTTGTTTCTTGTTCGCTCATGTTGTTCCTTTCGTTTCGATGCGATCTTCGCAGATGGTGCGGACACTGGCAAGAGCGCCACGGCATCGTTTTTCTTGAAGCCGGACCTTCCTTCGCGGACAACTAACCGTTTCATGAGTGACCGCCAAGCCGACCATCTGCCGCAGGACCTCTTGGCGCGGATCGACGAGACCGTGACGCATTATCCGGTTTCCAAGCGCAGTGCCTCGGTTCCTCTTCTTCATCTCTGGCAAAACCACTTCGGCTTTGTCGATGACAGCGGGATCGATTGGATCGCGCGCCGGCTGGATCTGGAGCCGATCAACATTCTCGAGCTGGTCACCTTCTATCCGTGGTTCCGCCGGACGCCGCCGGGCAAAACAACCATCCGGGTCTGCCGCACGCTGTCCTGCGCCATGGGCGGATCCCACGAGGTGCGCGACGCGCTCTGCCGTGCGGCAGGGATTGAAAACGGCGGGCACGACCATGGCCACGGGCTTACCAGTCCGGACGGACGATACACCGTCGAATTCGTCGAGTGTTTGGCCAGTTGCGGGACGGCTCCGGTTGCGCTTGTCGGCGACAAGTTGCACGAGCGCCTCAAGCCCGCGGATGCCGAACGCCTGCTCGCCGATCAAGACCGCTCCTACGCCAAAACCCTGCGTGCGCCGCATCCCCTCGAGCGCCGCATGATCCTGAAAAATGCCGGGCGCGCCGACTACGACCCTTCGCTCGAGTGCTACCTGCGCCATGGCGGTTACGAGTCGCTGAAAAAAGCCCTCAAGATGCAGCCCGCGGAAATCACGGCCGAAGTGAAGGCGGCCAATCTCCGGGGCCGTGGCGGCGCGGGATTTCCCGCCGGGGTCAAATGGAGTTTCATCAAGCGCGACGACGGCAAGCCGCACTACCTCGTGGTCAATGGCGACGAGTCCGAGCCCGGAACTTTCAAAGACCGCTACATCCTGCACGAGGATCCGCACCAGCTTCTCGAGGGAATGATGATTGCCGCTTGGGCGCTCAACGTCCATCTGAGCTATGTCTACATCCGTTGCGAATTTCCCGCGGCTGCCCGCATCGTGGAAAAAGCCATCACCGAGGCCCGGGCCGCGGGTTTCATCGGCAAAAACGTCCTTGGCAGCGGTTTCGATTGCGACATCTACGTGCACCAGGGTGCGGGAGCCTACATTTGCGGCGAGGAGACCAGCCTTCTCGAATCGCTCGAGGGCAAGCGCCCGTATCCGCGCATCAAACCGCCTTTTTTCCCCGCGGTATTCGGACTCTATAATTGCCCCACCATCGTCAACAACGTCGAGACGCTCTGCCACGTCAAACACATCATCGCCATGGGCAGCGCGGAGTTCGCCAAACTCGGCTCGCCGGGCGACGGAGGCACGCGGACCCTGTGCGTCAGCGGAGACGTCCGGAATCCGGGCTATTACGAACTCGGGTGCGGGCAGGTCACCGTCGGCCAGTTGATCAACGACGTCTGCGGCGGAATGAAACCCGGGCGCAAACTCAAAGCGGTGATTCCCGGCGGCAGCTCGGCGAAAGTTTTGCGCGCCGGCGAGAAATACAAAATGAAGCGCAAGGGGCCGGATGGCGCGGAAACGACCGTTGAGGTTGATCTCATGGATCTCGTGATGGACGCCAACTCGCTCTCCGCCGCGGGTTCCATGATCGGAAGTGCCGGCGTCATGATCCTCGACGATTCGCGCGACATGGTCTGGGTGCTCAACAACATCAACGACTTCTACGCGCACGAAAGCTGCGGGCAGTGCACGCCGTGCCGCGAGGGAAGCCTGTGGATGTCGAAAGTCACCACACGCATGGTCCACGGCGACATCAAGCCGACCGATGCCGACCAGCTTGTCGGGATCGCCGACAACATCGCCGGCCGGACGATCTGCGCGTTCGGCGAGGCGTGCTCCTGGCCGACGCAAAGCTTCGTCGCCAAATTCCGGGAGGAGTTTGCGCCGCGCGATGCCGGATCAGCCAACGGGTCGAACGGGCACTGATCGTCGCCGGTCTCTAGCCGTTGCCGCACACGGCGGCTACCTCAATTACTCCGGCAGCGTGTAAATAATCCGTCCGCACTGTTCGCAAGACACGACCTTGCCGCCGACTTTGGCGTCGCGCAGCGTGGATGGCGTGACCGTCATGTGGCACCCCGTGCAGTGGTTGCCTTCGAGCGGGACGATGGCGCGTCCGGCTTTCGTGCGGAAAAGCTTTTCGTAAAGGTCGAACAGGTCCTCGTCGGCGGCTTTGATCTCCGCAGCGATGGCTTCGCGCTCGACTTTGAGTTCGTCGGCGCGGCCTTGGAGAACCCCGACTTTCTCGTCGGCCGTTTTGACCAACGCCGCCACGCGGTTTTTCTCGGCGGTGAATTTTTGATCCGCTGCGGCGATGGCCGGCTTGAGGTCCTCGAATTCCTGCATCAGCTCGAGTTCGCGGTCCTCGATGGCGACGATGTCTTTTTCCGCCCTCTCGATTTCGTGCTTGAGCGCGGCGTATTCCTCGTTTTTGCGCGTCTCGAGTTGCTGTGTCTGGTATTTCGCGATCTGCGTGCGCTTCGCGTCGGCCTCGACCTCGAGGCGTTTGCGCTCGATCTCGATCTGGGTGGCGCGGGTCTTGTCGTTCTCCAATGTGCGCTGCGCGGCCTCGAGTTCCCTCTGCAGCGCTGCCTTCTCGCCGGGAACACCGTTGATCTCGTGAAGGAACGTCTGCAATCGCTGGTCGCGCTCTTGCAGAAGGAGAAGTTTCTCCAGGATTTCCACCATTGCGTCCGTTCTAGGCCCTCGGCGGCGGCGCGGCGAGAAAGAATTGCCGGGTCCGGCTCCCCTGCGTCCGGAAATGGGTTTCCGTGTGGCGGACAAATGACAAGATAACCCCATGACCGAAAAAGGGACCGAACTCTTGCCGATCGAGCGCCGCGTGCTGCGGTGGATCGAGTGCTCGGCCCGGGATTCTTTCGATGGTGTGGCGGCGGCGCTGCATGCGCACCACTACTCGGCCAATGAACCGTATCGCGCGTTCTGTCGCAGCATGGGGGTGGGGGAAGCCGTGGCCGATTGGCGCGAAATCCCGTGCGTTCCGCAGGACGCCTTCAAACACTCCGAGCTTCGCAGCTTTCCTGCCGCGGAGACGTGCAAAACGTTCCACACCAGCGGCACGACCGGCGAGGGATTCGGCCGCCACCATTTCCGCACCCTGGAAATCTACGAGGCCTCCATCCGCCGTGGATGGGAACAGGCCGGCCTGCCGCCCGGGCCGTTCGTCGTCATTGCCCCCCATCCGCACGAAGCCCCGCATTCCTCGCTCAGCCACATGCTCGCGACGCTGGCACCGGAAGATGCGTTCGTCGCGCCCGGCGGCAATATCGATCTGCGGCGTCTGCGCGAAATCCCCCGTCCCGTCTGCCTGCTCGGGACCGCTCTCGGTTTTTTGCGGCTGTTCGAGGCCATGGGCGGGACGTCCATCACAATGCCACCCGGTTCTTCCGCCATGGAAACCGGGGGCTACAAAGGCAGCGGACGCGATATTTCACGCGCGGATCTTTATGAAATGTTCGGCGCCAAGCTCGGCATATCGCCGGGAGACATTTTCAATGAATACGGCATGACCGAGCTGAGTTCGCAGTTTTACGCACGCGGCCCCCGCGGTCTTCACCAAGCGCCGCCATGGGCGCGCGCGGTTGTGGCCGATCCCGTGACAGCCCGGGAGGTGGCGGAAGGGGAAACGGGTATTCTGCTTGTTTATGACACCGCCAACGTCGGCTCGGCGGTTGGGGTCCGCACGCGAGATCTTGCCGTGCGCCGCGGCGGAGCCTTCGAGTTGTTGGGGCGCGATCCCGCGGCTTTGCCGCGCGGCTGCTCGCGTGCCGCCGACGAATGGTTGGGCCGCTGACCTCTTGCTCGTCCAATTCGTCTTGTCCGCAACGGCCGCATGGCTAATCTGCGCGCTCTTGTATCAACCCCTCATTTTTTAATTTATGTTTAAAGTTTCCCTTGTCACAGACGGAGTGCTCATTTCACTGGCCTGCGCACTGCTCGGCCTTGTTTACGCGGCTTGGCTCATACGCTGGATTCTTGCCTCGCCGGCCGGCAATGAACGCATGCGCGAAATTGCTTACGCCGTCCAGCAAGGCGCGAAGGCTTATCTCAACCGCCAGATTCTCAGCGTCGGAAGCATCGCGGTGGTGATCGTCGCTTTGGTCTGGGCTGGCCGGGGTCTCGAGTCAGCCGTCGGATTTCTCGTCGGTGCCGCGTGTTCGATGGCGGCGGGATACATAGGCATGACGATTGCCGTGCGGGCGAATGTGCGCACCGCGCAGGCGGCGACGCATTCGCCGCGTGCCGCCCTGCGCGTCGCCCTCAATGGTGGTGCTGTCACCGGACTGCTTGTCGTGGGCCTTGCGCTGCTTTCGGTGGGTTTGATCTACCTGGCCGTGCGCCACTTTTCATCCGCGGCGGATCCCACGCACGCGGCCCTCGACGCGCTGGTGGGCACGGCCCTGGGCAGTTCTCTCGTTTCTGTGTTCGCCCGTCTCGGAGGGGGGATCTACACCAAGGCCGCGGACGTCGGTGCCGACCTTGTCGGCAAGATCGAAAGCAAACTCGACGAAGACGATCCCCGCAATCCCGCGACCATCGCGGACAATGTGGGCGACAACGTGGGAGACTGCGCCGGCATGGCGGCCGACGTCTTCGAGACCTATGCGGTGTCGCTCATCGGAGCGGTGCTGATCGGATTTCTCACGGCCACAGGTGACGCGGCGCAGGCCGCGCTCGTCTATCCGTTCCTTCTCGGCGGGGTGTCCGTCATCGGCGCGATCGTTTCCATCGCGTTCGCCAATATCACGAAGTTTTCCCCGCGCCACGCACTGCAGGCTGCGGTTCTCACCAGCGCCGTTCTTTCGGCCGTCGCGTTCTGGCCCCTCACGCACGCCCTTTTTCCGCAGGGCGTCGAGATCCAAGGAAAAGGCGTGTGCACTCCCACGAGCGTCTTCTGGGCCTCGATCATCGGGCTTGTCATGACCTACGTCGTGCTGCTCATCACCAACTACTACACGTCGACGGACCAGCGGCCTGTGCGCCTGATCGCCCAGGCTTCGGAGACCGGCCACGCCACCAACATCATCGCGGGACTGGCCACGGGACTGCACGCCACGGCGCTGCCCGTCGCGTTCATCGGCATCGCGATCCTGCTGTCCTACCACTTCGCCGGACTCTACGGGATTGCGGTCGCCGTCATGGCCATGCTCTCGATGTCCGGCATCGTCATCGCGCTCGATGCTTTCGGTCCGATCACCGACAACGCCGGCGGCATCGCCGTGATGGCCGGGCTCGACAAAAATGTCCGCCATACGACCGACGACCTCGATGCCATCGGCAACACGATGAAAGCCGTGACCAAGGGTTACGCCATCGCCTCGGCGGGTCTCGCGGCCCTCGTGCTCTTCGGAAGCTATGTGGAAGAACTTAAAAATGCCTACGCCCAGCTCGGCGCGCAATTCAACCTCGCCTTCGATCTACAGGACCCGAACGTCATCATCGGTCTCTTCATCGGAGGCGGTCTCCCGTTTATTTTCTCGGCCTTCAGCCTCGACGCCGTCGGCAAGGCCGCCGGAGCAGTGGTCAAGGAAGTGCGGCGCCAGATCACGGCGAAACCCGGGATTCTCGACGGTCGCGACACCCCCGAATACGGGACGTGCGTGGACATCGTGACCAAGGCCGCGTTGCGCGAGATGATCGTGCCCGCCATTCTTCCCGTCGTGACGGTCATTGCCGTCGCATGGTTGCCCTTCTTCGGTCCGAAGGTGCTCGGCGGAATGCTCGTCGGCACGATTGTCACGGGTCTCTTCATCGGCATTGCCATGACCTCGAGCGGCGGTGCGTGGGACAACGCCAAAAAATACATCGAGTTGGGAAGCCACGGCGGCAAAGGATCGCCGGCGCACGACGCGAGCGTCACCGGCGATACCGTTGGCGATCCTTACAAGGACACGGCTGGTCCGGCGGTGAATCCCATGATCAAGGTCGTGAATATCGTGGCGATCCTCGTCATACCGGTGTTCATCAAACTCTGGGTCGGTTCCTGATACCGGCATTCGTCGCGCGGCGGTATTTTGGAGTGCGCCGGCATGACGGCACTTTGGATTGTGGATTACAACAGTGCGTTGACAGGATTCCTGTCGCGCCTAATTTGGAATCATGAAAACTACGCTCGATGTTCCGGATGAGGCTCTTCGCGAAGCCATGAAATTCACCGGTGCCACCACCAAGCGCGAAGCAGTCGTGACCGCCTTGGAAACCTTCAACAAGCTGAAGAGGCTCGAGCAACTCAATGCGAAGGTGCGCGGACGCTTCCGTGATTTCATGTCACAAGCGGAACTGCAGGCAACACGTGCGTCCGATACGGTTAAAGCACGATGACTCTGGTGGACACGTCGAGCTGGGTGGAATACCTGCGCGAGCGCGATTCCGAGGTCGGCGACCGTGTTGAGATGCTCGTCCTCTCCGGCAACGCCGCATGGTGCGACATGACGCTCGTTGAGCTTTGGCACGGGGTCCGTGGTTCGAATGAAAAGCGACATCTTGCCGAAATGGAAAAGGAAATCGGCCGCGTCCCGGTCGATCCGCAAACGTGGAGGATGGCGTCGCGGCTCGCACTCCGCTGCCGCGAGAAGGGACTTACGGTTCCGAGCAGCGACATTGTGATCGCCGCGTGCGCCCTTGCCCATTGTTTGGACTTGGAGCATTGCGACAAACACTTCGACCGGATCCTCGCCTTGGCCAAGGCTGGGAGCTGAGTTTGTTGGAGGGTATTATGGAGTGCGCCGGCATGACGGCGCTTTCTCTTGGCGGACGCGGCGAGGTGGGCTTTGCCCTACGCCACCGCACTCCAAAAAGTTTGCGTCGCATCCTGTAGTGCGGTGCAAAGTTCTCGCCAGTGCGCGGCTCCGGCGGAAACATCTGCTGCTTATCGTGATGAACACACGGCAACGCGCCCTATCGCTCGCTATTGCAGCGGAGCCATTCCGCGCGCTGCTCGGTTCGACGACGGCGGACGATCTGCTTGCGTGGGTGCGTGCGGAACTCGGTGATGTGAACGCTCTCGATGCTTGGGTGCCGCACGGCGACGGCAAAACCAAAGCTGTTGCTCCGTGCACGATTCTGCACGTGGTCAGCGGCAACACGCCGCACGCGGCCTTGCAATCCCTTGTCGGTGGACTTCTCCTTGGCAGTCGCAACTTGTTGAAATTGCCGCGGGGCGGATTGATCGAAGTCGATGAATTTGTTTCTCGCTTGCCCGATGCGCTGGGTGGTCAGGTTGAACCACGGGAAGATTTGCCCGGCGAATGGATGGAGCGGGCGGACGCGGTGATTGTTTTCGGGATGGACGAAACCGTCGCAACCATCCGCTCCCGCTTGGCTGCGGACAAAATCTTCATCGGCTACGGCCACAAGGTCAGCCTGGGGATCATCTGGCACGATCCCGCTCTTTCCTCCTGCGCGGATGCGGCCCGCGACGCGTCGCTGTTCGACCAGCAGGGTTGCCTCTCGCCCGTGGTTTTCTATGTGCGCGAACCGGAGCCGGGATTCGCGCGTGCATACGCCGGGGGCCTTGCTGCGGCCATGGAGCAGTTCAACCGCACGCATCCGCGGGGTGCGCTCGGCGCGGGAGAGAAAGCCGCCATCGCGGATCTCCGTGCGGCCTATCGCTTTCGTGCCGTTGCCGATCCATCGGTGGCGATTTGGGAAGGTGGAGCCAACCTCGATTGGACTGTGGTCCTGGACAACGACACGGGATTTCCCGCGTCACCTCTCAACCGCGTGATTTTTGTCCGACCTTTGCCGGATGATCTTGCCGCCGCGCTCGGACCGGCGGCCGCGCACCTGGGGGCCGTCGGCCTTTACCCGTGCACCGAGGACACAGTGAGGCGTTTCCCGGCTCTGCGACCTTCGCGCTTCTGTCCCGTGGGCCGGATGCAACTTCCACCGTGGACTTGGCACAATGGCGGAGTCGGGCGCTTGGCTTCGCTCGTCAAGTGGGTTGATTTCGAGCCGTCCTCCGGCTTCACTGGCTGATCACATGGCCAAGGAAGATTCCATTCCCGCGGAAGGCGTTGTTGTCGAGGTTCTGCCCGGCACGATGTTCCGCGTGAAATTGCCGAACGATACGGTCGTCCTTGCCCACATCGGCGGCAAAATGCGCAAGCATTTCGTCCGCATCGTCCCGGGCGACAAAGTGCAGATAGAAATTTCGCCCTACGACCTGACCAAGGCGCGCATCACCTACCGCGAAAAGTAGAAGCGCCCTAACGGTCGCATTCGCCCATCACAAAATCGATGCTGCCCAGAATCGCCGGCACGTCGCTCACGTAGTGCCCCGGCAACAACTCCGGCAAAATGCTGAGATTGGCGAAGGAAGGGGCGCGGATCTTCAGGCGGTAAGGAACCCCGCCGCCCTTGCTGTTGATGTAAAATCCAAGTTCCCCCTTGGGATTTTCCGCCGCGAAATAGACCTCGCCGACCGGCGCGTCGATGCCCTGCGTGGTGATGATGAACTGGTGGATGAGTTCCTCCATCTTGGTCATCACATCGGTTTTCTTCGGCAGGATGTTTTTCGGGTCCTCCACGTGGATGGGGCCGGACGGCATCTTGGCGAGAGCCTGTTCGAGGATGCGCACGCTCTGGCGCATTTCTTCCATGCGGACGAGGTAGCGGTCGAAGCAGTCGCCCGTCGAACCGACCGGGACGTCGAAGTCATACTGCTCGTATCCGAGGTAGGGGTGCGTCTTGCGAAGGTCGTATTCCACGCCCGAGCCGCGAAGGTTCGGACCGGTGAGGCCGTAGGCGATGGCGCGCTCCCTGCCGATGACCCCGATGTCCTTCGTGCGATCGATCCAGATCGGATTGCGGGTGAGAAGTTTGTCCACCTCATCGAGGCTCGGGAGCAGATCCTTGATGAATGCGCGCACGCCTTGCTCGAAGCCCGGCGGCATGTCGCGGGTCATTCCGCCCACCCGAGTGTAAGAGGTGGTGAACCTCGCGCCGGTGAGCTGCTCGCACAGATTGTAGATCGTTTCGCGGTGGTTGAAGGTGTAGAGGAAAACCGTCATTGCCCCGATGTCCATCGCGTAGCAGCCGATGCCGAGAAGGTGCGAGGAAATGCGCGCCAGCTCGCAGCAGATGACGCGGATGGCTTGTCCGCGCGGGGGCAGTGTCCAGTCCATGAGTTTTTCAACGGCCAGTGCGTAGGCGACGTTGTTGGCCAGCGGTGCCAGGTAATCCAAACGGTCCGTGTAGGGCACGAACTGGTTGTATTGCATGTTCTCGGCGATTTTTTCGTCGCCGCGGTGAAGGTATCCGATATCCGGGGTGGCCTTGGTGATGATCTCGCCGTCGAGTTCCAGCACGATGCGGAGCACTCCGTGGGTCGAGGGATGCGACGGACCCATGTTGATGGTCAGCGTCTCGCCGAGGAGCTCTCCTTTTTCGCGGGCTTTTCTTTCGGCCTCGCGGGCGCGAGATGCAGTGTCTGGTGACTCGATAACGGTGGACATCGCGGGGATTTTTACGTTTGCGGGGTGCATTTGGCAACTTCCGGCGTCGGTTTGTCGGCACCTTGGCCTTTTCGTGTGTGAGGCTGTCTGCCAGCTGCGTAAAATTGTCCCTTTTTCCATCGGGAAAAATGAGGGTCTCCTGGTCCTCAAGTTTGTGCGCTTTGAAAATTTCCAAGTGCGGGCGCTTTGCGTTTGCCACGGCTTCGCACCGGACCTAAAAAGCGCGGTCCCATGGCCGAAATCATCGATTTTTTCCTCCACGCCGAAAGGCATCTCGAATGGTTCATTACCAACTACGGTCTGTGGATCTACGTGCTGCTCTTTCTCATCATTTTTTGCGAGACCGGGTTGATCGTGACGCCGTTTCTCCCCGGCGATTCATTACTCTTCGCGGTCGGCGCCTTGGCGGCCAAGGGGTGGATGGATGTGCGCATTATCACGCCGCTCCTTCTCATCGCCGCCATCCTCGGTGACGCCGTCAACTACTCGATCGGCAAATGGATGGGCCCTAAAGTTTTCCACTACGAATCCAGCCGCTTTTTCAACAAAGAGCACTTGATGAAAGCGCACGCCTTTTACGAGAAATACGGCGGACGCGCGATCATCCTCGCGCGCTTCGTCCCGATAGTGCGCACCTTCGCCCCGTTCGTTGCGGGCGTCGCCTCGATGACCTATTCGAAATTCGCGTTCTTCAACATCACCGGCGCCTTTTTGTGGGTCGGGCTTTTCCTCGGCGGCGGTTACTTCTTCGGCGGCCTCGAAATCGTGCAGAAGAACATGAAGCTCGTGATCCTCGGCATCATCATCGTCTCGGTGCTGCCGATTGCGTGGGAATTCGGGAAGGCTTGGCTGACCAAGCGCCGCTCGGCTCAGGCTTGAGCCGCGGCCAATTCGTCCTCGGCGCGCAAACGCAACTGTCCGCAGGCGGCATCGATGTCGTGGCCTTTTTCGCGGCGGATCGTTGCCACCACACCGCCGGCCCGGACAATTTTCGCGAATTCCTGCTGGCGCGCGACGGACGGTCGTTCCCATGGCAGTCCTTCCACTGTGTTGTAGGGAATGAGGTTCACTTTGGCGTCGAGCCGCCGCGCGTGCATGGCGAGCCGCCGTGCCTGCTCGGGCGCGTCGTTCACCCCGGCGATGAGGATGTATTCGAATCCGAGCTTTTGCTTGCGGCGCGAGGTGAAATACGCACACGCGTCGAAAAGTTCCTTGAGCGGATATTTCTTGTTCACCGGCATGATTTGATCGCGCACTTCGTCCGTCGCCCCGTGCAACGAGATGGCCAACCGCACCGGCACGGGATGGTCGGCCAACTCGCGGATCTGCGGGACGAGTCCGCTCGTCGAGACAGTGATGTGGCGCGCGCCGATCTCGAAACCCCACGGGGCGTTGAGAATCTCGATGGCGACCGAAAGATTTTTCCAATTCGCCAGCGGCTCGCCCATGCCCATGAAAACAATGTTGTCCACGCGTTCGCCCGTGGCCTGCCCGACATGGAAGACCTGCGCGGTGATCTCTCCGGGTGTCAGATTGCGTTTCCATCCGCGCAGACCGCTGGCGCAGAACTTGCATCCGTAAGCGCACCCCACCTGCGTGGATACACACAGCGTCTTGCGGTCCGATGTCTCGCCGTAGAGTGCGGGCGAGGCGGGGATAAAAACGCTCTCGATGAATTGGCCGTCGGGCAGGCGGAAAAGGAATTTGCGTGTGGTGTCCTCCGACCCGGTCATCCGCACCTGCCCGAGTTTTTCGGCGGGAAATTCCACGGTCAGTTGCGCCCGCAAGCCCGCCGGCAGGTCGGTCATCGCCGCGAAATCCGCCGCGCGTTTCTCGTGGATCCATTCCATGACCTGCCGCGCGCGGTAAGGCTTGTGCCCCATGGCTCCCAACCGGGCAGTCAAAGAATCCAGAGTTTCCCCGAGGATCGGTATCACGCGCAGACCATGCCACGGAAGGGCGGGGGATTCCAATGCAGGATGCCTTGACCCGCGCCGGGGTGAAACTACCGTTGCGCCCATGCGTATCACGGCTTTCCTCGTGCTTCCCGCCCTTGCCGCGCTTCTGGGCCTCGCGGGTTGCCAGACCACCGGATCCACGTCCGCCAAGCCCGACCCGCGTGCTGCCGCGATGATTGCCGCCGAAAAACCCGGCGCCTACTACATCGGACGACGCTATTACAAAAAAGATTACAAAATGTGGGGCTGGGTGCGCCGCCCGGGCCAGCCTTGGAACACGGCCCAGCTGGTGATGATGAACGAGAACACCAAGCTCGCGCCGGACCGCGCACAGGGCGTGCTGGGTATCGACAACAACACCGAATACCGGCTGCAGGGGCGCTTCACCGGCGGCAAGGTTTACGAACCCGCAAGCAATGATTTCTACCCCGAGTTTGTTCTCACCGGATACGAGGTGGTTTCCAACGCCCCGCCGATGATTTACCCGGATCGCCGCGCGCTCGATCCCGCCGTGCGCATCCTTGCCCCGCCGCGTTGAGCCCAAATTCCCTTGCCGGTCGTGCAGCGCACGCCTAAACACCCCGCATGACAAGATCTATACGGCTGTTTTCCGCTGCGTTGTCCGTGGTTTTTCTCGCCGCTTGCGGCGGTCCGAAAAGCGACGCGGTCAAAATCGGTATGAACCTCGAATTGACCGGCGACATCCCCGCGGTGGGCGCCTCCAGCAAAAACGCCGCGGAGCTTTTCTTCGAGCAGATCAACAAGGAGGGCGGCGTAGCGCTCGAGGGCGGACCCAAGAAAGTCGAACTCGTTGTCCGCGACAACGGCGCCAAGGCCGACCAAGCCGCGTCGGTCGCCCAGCAGCTCATTTCCAGCCAGGGTGTTGTCGCGATGATCGGGCCGAACTCCAGCGCCTGCGCCATTCCCGCCGGGGAAATCGCCGAGAGCCTCAAATGCGTGATGATGTCGCCGTGGTCCACCAACCCCAGGACAACGACCGACACGACTTCCGGCGCGCCGAAGCGCTACGTGTTCCGCGGATGCTTCACCGATCCATTCGAGGCGCTCGTGCTTGCGAAGTTCGCCCTCAACAACCTCGGGGCAAAGCGGGCGGCCGTCCTCTATGACGTGGCCTCCGAGGCGCCCGTGGCGCAATCCGCTCTCTTCAAGGAAACCTTCACCGCCAACGGCGGCGAGATTGTCGCGTTCGAGACATTCACGACCGGCGACAAGGATTTCTCCGCACAGCTCACCAACATCCGCGAGGCCAACCCCGACATCATTTTCCTTCCGACGTATTACAACGACGTCCCGCTCATCGCCCAGCAGGCGCGCCGCCTCGGGATCAATGTCCCGTTCATCGGCAGCGACGCATGGAGTTCGCCCGAGATCATCAAGCTGGGAGGAGCCGATGTCGACGGCTCGTATTTCTGCAACCACTTCTCCACGCAGATCGCCACCGACGAAGCCAAGAAATTCGTCACCGACTACACCGCCAAATACGGGCAGGCGCCCGACGACGTCGCCGCACTCACCTACGACGCCTGCGGTCTCATGACCGAAGCCATCGAGAAAGCCGGCAAGAATGACCGAGAGGCTTTGCGCGAAGCGCTGTCGCAGATCCGCGAATACAAGGGCGTGACCGGCACCTTCCGCTTCGAACCCGGCTCGGGCGATCCGATCAAGAGTGCCGTCGTCCTCCAGATCAAAGACGGCGCCTTCCAGTGGGTGACGAACGCGCAGCCTTGATCGTCTGAGCCGCGCGCATGGATTATTTCGCGCAGCAGGCGATCAACGCGGTCCAACTCGGATCGATCTACGCGCTCATCGCGCTCGGCTACAGCATGGTCTATGGCGTGCTGGTCATGATCAATTTCGCCCACGGTGATGTGTTCATGGTGAGCGCGTTCTTCTGCTTCCTCCTGCTTCTCGTCGCGCCCGTGCCCTTCGTGGCGGCGCTCCTCATCGTGATGCTGGCCACGGCGCTCCTCGGCGTCTGCATCGAGCGGCTGGCTTACCGTCCGCTGCGCAACGCCCCCCGCGTTTCGGCCATCATCACCGCGCTCGGCTGCGGTCTTGTCATACAGAACACCACGCTCAGCCTCAGTCCTTACTCGCAGCGCATGCCGGAAATTTTCAAATCGGTGACCTGGCATCTGGCCGGGATCAGCATTTCCTCGCTGCAGCTTCTCATCATCGGCGTCTCGGTCGGACTCATGGTCGCGCTGGATTTCTTCATCCGCAAAACACGCTACGGCATGGCCATGAGGGCCATCGCGCAGGACCGCTTCAGCGTGCCGCTCATGGGTGTGCCCGTTAACACGATCATCAGCGTGACATTCGCGATCGGCGCGGCGCTGGGCGGCGCGGCCGGCGTGCTCTACGGACTGGCCTACCCGGTGATCGGCGCATCCATGGGTATCCTGGTCGGGTGGAAGGCGTTCGTCGCCGCTGTCATCGGCGGCATCGGCAACGTGCGCGGCGCGGTGCTCGGAGGCTATTTGCTCGGCGCGGTGGAAGTTCTCATCGTCACCGTGATGCCCTCGACTTACCGCGACCTGGTCGTCTATTCGCTTCTCCTGGTCATCCTCGTCTTCAAACCCTACGGCCTGCTCGGACGTCCCGCGGTGCAGAAAGTCTGATGCGCTGGCTGCGACAACCCCCGCCGCGCGGCGTGCTCCTCGCCCTTCTCGGGGTCTGCCTGGCCGCGTGCTTTGCCGTCGAGAGATTCGGACTGGTCGATGACTACGTCCGCTTCGTTCTCGTCACCCTCGGTATCAACATCATCCTCTGCGTGAGCCTCAACCTCGTGAACGGCTGGATGGGCGAATTCTCGGTCGGTCATGCAGGCTTCATGGCGCTGGGTGCTTATCTCTCGGCCTGTGTCTCGGTCAAATGGCTGGAGTGGGGCGACCCGCTCTGGATGTTCCCTGTCGCCGTTTGCGCCGGAGGACTGCTGGCTGGTGCGGTCGGATTCCTTCTCGGCCTGCTTTCGTTCAAAACCCGCGGCGATTACCTGGCGATCATCACGCTCGCCTTCCTCATGATCGTCAAGTCGGGTTTGGAAAATATCCCGTATGTGGGCGGGCCGCGCGGATTCCTCGGCATCGGCAGCCACACCACGCTGCTTTGGACGGCGCTGTGGGTTGTCGTCACGCTCTGGACGATCCGCAATCTCGTTTATTCGCGCTTCGGCCGCGGTATTGTCGCGGTGCGCGAGGACGAAATCGCCGCCAACGCGATGGGCGTGGACACGCGGAAAGCAAAGCTGGCTGCTTTCGTTGTCTCCTCCTTCTTCGGCGGCGTGGCTGGCGCGCTCTTCGCCCACCAGCTACAGTTCATCAACCCCTCGGTGTTCGACATCGTCAAGTCGACCGAGATTCTCGTCATGGTGTATCTCGGCGGCGTCGGCTCGCTGGCAGGCTCCATCCTCGGCGCCACGGTCTTCACGATCCTCGCCCAGTTGCTCCAGCCGCTCGGGACGTGGCGCATGGTCATCTTGCCCCTTATCCTCGTGCTGCTCATGATTTTCCGCCCCCGCGGAATCATGGGCATGCGTGAATTCGCGTGGTTTGTCCCGCGGCGCGAATTCAAACGCAAGGAGGACGGCAAATGAGCGCGTTGCTCGAAGTGCGTCGCGTGACCATGCGGTTCGGCGGCCTTGTTGCCCTGTCGGATTTCTCGGTCGATGTCGAACAGGGTCATGCCCACGGGATCATCGGTCCGAACGGCGCGGGCAAAACCACGGCGTTCAATGTCGTGACCGGCATTTACGCTCCGACCGAGGGTGACATTCTTTTCCGCGGGGAATCCATCGCCGGCAGGCGTCCCTCGGCCATCGCGCGCGGCGGCATCGCCCGGACGTTCCAGAACATCCGCCTGTTCCGCGACCTCACCGTCCTCGACAACGTCCGCATCGCGCACGACGCGCATGCGCGCTACTCGTGGCCCGGGGCCATGATCCAGCTGCCGTCGGCGCGCCGCGCCGAAAAGAAGACGATCGCGCGATGCGAGGACATGCTGGAAAAATTCGGGCTGGGCGATGTTTCGCGGGAGCGGGCCGGCGACCTTCCCTACGGATCGCAGCGCAGGCTGGAGATCGCCCGCGCCATGGCCCTGAACCCCGCGCTGTTGCTCCTCGACGAGCCCGCCGCCGGAATGAATTCCGCCGAAACGCTCAAGCTCGTCGAGTTCCTCGGGTGGCTGAGAGATCATTTCTCGGTGACAATGCTCCTCATCGAACACCACATGCAGCTGGTCATGAGCTTCTGCGACCGCATCACCGTGTTGGATTTCGGCGCGACCATCGCCGAGGGAACGGCGGAAGAGGTGCGCCGCGACCCCAAGGTGATCGAAGCATACCTCGGACAGGAGGACACCCATGGGTGAAGCGGCGCTTGAGGTAAGAGACTTGGTGGTCCGCTACGGCGATATCCGCGCCGTGAAAGGTATCGGCTTCACGCTCATGCGCGGTGAAATCCTCGCCCTCGTCGGCGCCAACGGCGCGGGCAAGACGACGACCCTGCGCGCGCTTTCGGGTTTGCTGCCTTACGAGGGTTCCGTGCACCTCGGCGGTCGCGATATCGGCGACCTGACAGCCGACCGCATTGTCCGCCTCGGCATGGCCCATGTTCCCGAGGGGCGCGGGATTTTCGGCGGCCTCACGGTGATGGAAAACCTGCAGCTCGGCGCATGGGTGCGTCGCGACAAAGCCGCGCGCAACCGCGATCTGGAAAAAGTCCTTCACATTTTCCCGCGCCTTCGCGAAAGGCTCTCGCAAATGGCCGGGACGCTCAGCGGCGGCGAGCAACAGATGCTCGCCATGGCCCGCGCGCTGATGAGCGATGCGAACGTCCTCCTCCTCGACGAGCCCTCGATGGGCCTTGCGCCGAAACTCGTGCAGGAAATTTTTGCCGTGCTACGGCAACTGAACGACGACGGGGTCACGATCCTGCTCGTCGAACAAAACGCCAACATGGCGCTGCGCCTCGCGCACCGTGCCTGCCTGCTCGAAACAGGAAGCCTCGTTCTTGAAGGTCCCGCGTCCGAACTTCTCGACAACCCGCGGGTGCGCGAAGCCTACCTTGGCGCAGGTTGACGGCATCTGCGCGCTGCATTACGCAATGCGTTTGCACCATGACTGACCCCACGTCGCGTCGCCTGTCGCTGCCTGCACTGCTCGGCTGGTTCGCCGTGTTCGCTGCCGGCGCGGGTGCGCTCGCGGTTGTTTCCACTGCGCGCGGGGAGCACATCAGCGCGCTATGGATCGTCATCGCTTCGCTCTGCGTCTTCGCCCTCTCGTGGAGGTTTCATTCCGCCTGGCTTATGGCCAAGGTCCTCACGCTTGATGACGCGCGCGCCACGCCGGCTGTCCTCCGCAACGACAACCGTGATTATGTCCCGACAAACCGCTGGGTTGTTTTCGGCCACCATTTCGCCGCGATCGCCGGACCGGGCCCGCTGGTCGGCCCGGTGCTGGCCGCGCAGTTCGGCTATCTGCCTGGTCTGCTTTGGATTCTTGTCGGTGCGACCTTGGGCGGTGCGGTGCATGATTGCATCGTCATGTTCTGCTCGACGCGACGCGGGGGAAAATCCCTCGCGCGCATGGTGCGCGACGAGATCGGATCTTTCGCCGGCGGGGTGGCCCTCGTGAGCATTCTCGCGATCATGATTATTCTCCTAGCCGTGCTTGCCCTCGTGGTGGTCAAGGCCCTGGCTGAAAGCTCGTGGGGACTCTTCACCATCGCCGCTACCATACCGCTGGCCATGGTCATGGGATGGGGGATGAAGACGAATACGGCGGGAATGAAAGCCATCAGTATCTTCGGCGTGGCCGGATTGTTCCTCTCCGTCTTGGGCGGCCATTGGATCCAGGGCACCGCGCTCGAGCAGTGGTTTTTCTGCAAGGAGACCACGCTCGCGTGGCTCATTATGGGCTATGGTCTTCTCGCCTCGGTCCTGCCCGTCTGGCTTCTTCTCGCCCCGCGCGATTACCTCAGCTCTTTTCTGAAAATCGGTGCGGTCGGTTTTCTCGCGGTGGCCATCGTCTTCATCATGCCGGTGCTCCAGATGCCCGCGCTCACGCGATTCATCGACGGCAGCGGCCCCGTTTTCGCCGGTCCCGTGTTCCCGTTCTGCTTCGTGACGATCGCCTGCGGAGCGATCTCGGGTTTCCACGCAATCATTTCATCCGGCACCACGCCGAAGATCCTCGCGCGCGAGGCCGACATACGCTTCGTCGGCTACGGATCCATGATCACCGAAATGCTTGTCGCGGTGATGGCGCTCATCGCGGCCTGCACGATGAACCCCGGCGAATATTTCGCCATCAACATGAAGGGAGAGCCCGCGGCTGTGGTGGAAAAAGTCACGGCCCTCGGATTCCCGGTCACTGAACAGGAAATGTCCGGGCTGGCTGCCAGCGTCGGCGAGAAGTCGATGATCGGACGCACCGGCGGCGCGCCGACATTCGCCGTCGGCATGGCGCAAATGTTTTCCAAGCTCACGAACAACCCCACAGCCATCGCCATCTGGTATCACTTCGCCATCATGTTCGAGGCCCTCTTTATCCTCACGACGATCGACGCCGGGACGCGTGTCGGCCGGTTCCTCGTGCAGGATCTGCTCGGGCACGTGTGGAAACCGCTCGGGGACACCGAGTCCGCAGCCGGAAATTGGCTGGCCAGCATTGCCTTCGTCACCGCGTGGGGATGGTTTCTCTACCAGGGCGTCATCGATCCCCTCGGCGGCATCAACTCGCTCTGGCCGATTTTCGGCATCGCCAACCAGCTTCTTGCCGTCATCGCGTTTTCGCTCGGTGTCACGGTGCTCCTCAAAATGGGACGTGCGCGTTACGCGTGGGTCCCGCTCGTTCCCATGGCTTGGGTCTTGGCTGTCACCATGACCGCGGGCTGGCAGAAAATTTTTGCCGCGGATCCGCGCCTCGGATTTCTCAGTGCTGCAGCGGAGTTGCGCGGCAAAATCGCCGCGGGCGGCACGTCGGATCAACTCGCCACTTGGGAGCACCTGCTGATGAACAACAACGTGAACGCCGCGGTCACGTCGGTGTTTCTGGTCTTGGTTCTGCTGATTGTTCTCTCTTCCGCGCGCGTATGGTGGCTGATCCTCGCGCGGAACCGCGTCATTCCCCTGCGGGAGGACCCGGCTGTCGCGCTGCCGGCGGCCTGAGCCTCTTTGCTCAGACTTCCAGATGCACCAACTGCACGCGGCGTCCGAGGCGTGTGAAGATATCCCAGGTGATGGTTTCAGACCATGACGCAACTTCCTTGACCGCGATCTCGCCGCCGTCTTGCTTGCCGAACAGAACGACTTCCTCACCGGGTGCGATATCGCGCGGCAGGTCTGTGACATCGACCATCAATTGGTCCATGGTGATTCGACCGAGGGTCGGACAACGCCGGCCGCGCACGAGCACCTGCGCGCTCTTGTTGGAGGTTTGTCGCGGATAGCCGTCCGCGTAGCCTATAGCCAGCGTGGCGACGCGCATGGGCTTCGGCGTGATGAAATCGCGTCCATAGCTGATCCCGCGTCCCGGCCCGAAATCGCGCACCAGCGTGATGCGCGTTTTCAGAGTCATGACCGGTTTGAGCAGCTTTTCGAACGCGGGGAGGGGAGAAATGCCATAGAGCGCAAGGCCCGGACGCACGCGGTCAGCGGCGTATTGCGGGCGCTCGAGCGAGGCTGCGCTGTTCAGTGCGTGAAATTTCGCGCACGGCAAAATCGGACGTAGCTGCGCGACAATTCTGTTCCATGCTTCCAGCTCGGCCGAGGTGAAATCCGGATCGCTGTCCGCCGCGGGCAAATGCGTCGAGACGCTTTCCACTTCGATGCCGGGGATCGCGGCGATTTCCCGCGCGGTTTTTATGGCCTCATCCTGCCACACGCCGATGCGTCCCATGCCGGTGTCGATGCAAAGATGAATCCGCACGGGTTTCCCTTGAGCGAGACGTGCGTAAGCTTTGGCCTCGGCCGTGCTCGAAACGACGGGAATGAATCCTACCTTCACAACCTCTTCGCGTTCGGCGGGCAGGCACGGACTCAAAAGCAGAATATCTTTCTCCGGCACGGCAGCGCGGACGGCCCGTGCCTCGTCCAGCGTGGCTACGCCGAATTGCTCGACATGCGGCGCCAAAGTTTTTGCCACCGCGGGTCCGCCGTGACCGTAGCCATCGGCCTTGACCACCGCAATGATGCCTGATTTCCCGCCGATTGTGCGCCGGAGAGCCTGCGTGTTGTGGCGCAGCGCGTCGTGGTCGATTTCCGCCCAACAGCGGTGTGCGGACATCACCAGGCTTTCTTTCCGCGCCGCGCGTCAATGAACGACTTCACACAAAGCGCGATGAACACGATGCACAGCACCGCCATCACTGCCTGCGTGGCGACCGCAGCCGGGCGGTCGAGCGGAGCGCCAGAAAAAAGTGCCGGAAGTTTGATCAGGCTTTTGGCCGTCCCGAGGAACCCTATTACTCCAAGCAATGCCGCAACGTGACCGCCGTGTTTCAGGCTCTTGAGCGAAAATCCGCCGGCCAAAGCCAGCAGGAGCCCGAAAATCGTTGGTATAAGCGCGGTCCAAGACTGCGCCCCGGTGACCAGATAGGCCCCAATTCCCAAGAGGACAAAGATGACGGCAAAGACAAAGATGATGCGTGGCATGTTCATGGCTTGGGAGCTTACGTGCGGTGTGATCGCCTGCCAAGGCAGCAAGGGCGGAAGCACCTCACCAAGTTTGTTATTAACCCCTTGCTATTGGCTCCGAACAGGTGTCTTGTCTCCCTTCAGGCGGAACACCCCATGATCAAAAAACGCACCTTCTTCGCGCCGCTTTATTTTGCTCTGTCGGTTTCTGTCATTCTTTCCGGTCTTCCCCGCACAACGCAGGCGCAGACGCCGTCCTACGACCCGCTTGAGGTTCGTTTTTACAACAACACCGGGAACGGCGATGACAATGTCCAGTTGCTCGTCACCGGGACCGACCCGACGGACGCCGCACAATTCAATGTTTATACTTCGAATGGCATAGCGACGTCGGTGCCGAACGGAACGTCGGTTTCCCTGACCAATCTCACACCTGTGACTGATTCCACAGGCACCTACCGTCGTCTTTATGTGCAATACACTAAAAGCGGTTCTTTTTGGGTTGGGCTGACCAACCAGCAATACAGCACCGGCGCCAACAAGGGCGGCAATCCCTCGCCGGTCGGCCCGTCCACCAATCAGTGGGGCATGGCGCCATTCGTCCAGGTGGAATACGCCTACTTCGGCAGCGGGTTCGACACCGTGGACGTGACGGCCATCAACGAACTATCCGTTCCGACGTATGCGGTGGTGCGCTCGAATACAACGTCGCCCGTCATACTGCAGGGTCCCGCGGGGGCGACCAACGGCGCCATTCTTCCCACGGTCCTGACGAATCTTCGCATGACCCCGGGAGTCAACTGGTTCGGGTCCGCCACGAACAACAACACGTTGCGCTTGGTCGGCCCGAGCAGCGCGGCGGCTCCCGGCTTGATGATGCCCATGGGTGCCTATTTGGGGCCCGGTGCCTCGGGCACGGTCAATTTTCTCCAAGGATGGCCCGGCTTCAGCGCGCCATCACTTTCCCGATACGTCAGCCAAGTGGCTTACAACACCACGAACAATGCGAACGCCCCCGACGGAACGCCGTGGGGCATGACGAAAATTCATGCCGAGGTCGGCGATCCCGTGCCCGGTGGCTACTTCTTTGTCTGGAATGCGGATTTGACCTTCCAGCCGAACACCAATGCCCAAGCCGTTTCATCCTACGCCAATACTAATTACGTCACTCCCGTTCCGGTGCTGACGAATGTTTCCGTCGGGGTCTACAGCAACTACGGTGCTTACACCAGCGGTGCGACGCCGATAACGAACTTTCCCGCGAGTCTCGGTTGGACCATCCAATACACGCCCGACTCCGGCAACCCGCAGAATGCGGTCTTCTCCGGATACATCTACAGTGCGCCCGCAAGCTTCATTGGCAGCAGCAATCAGGGTTACGTCAGCTTCTGGTCCGGAGGTGCGGCCAACAACTGGATCACCAATGTTGCGGCATTGGGAAGCGAACACTTTTACCCCAGTGTGCTCGACCGCTTCCTCAACGAAATCGCTTTCGGATTCGCCGGCGGCTTTGTGCAAAGCCCGGTCAACGGTTGGACCAACGGCTGGCAATACAACTCGGACGGCAAAATCACAAACAACAGCAACAGCGGTTCGCCCAACGTCCTCATCGGCCGGATGAACTCCACGCAGTGGTGGGATCAGACCAACGGCCTTTACCGCGCCAACAGGACCAATGACGACGGTTGTTACTCTGCGTGGGGCAACCAGATCTTCCTGCTCAGTCCCACCCTCTATAGTCACCCGATCAGCGACCGCATGCTTTACGCCGCTTACACGCCAGGCGTCCCGCTCTATCAAGCCCACAGCAGCACCAATGTCTGGCTCGAAATCCATCTCACCAATGCCGTCTCCGCGCCCCCCGCGGGCGCATCGCGTCCTGGGATCTCGTCGGTCTCCTTCAATACCAACCTTCCCGTTGGTCTGGTTTATTCGAATCAAGGCGGCAACCTCGTGGTCATGACCAACACCAATGCAGGAGGTCAGATTGTTCCGACCAACCAACTTCCCTTCGGTTTTGTCCCCACCGCCAACGGCTCGGGCACTTCGCCGGCTTTCTGGCAGAACAACATGATTGTGTTGACCAACACTTCGACGCCCCAAAGTGGAGGCGGTTTGACCAACGTGCCGATCCCCGAGATCACGATCACCACGACCAATACCAACGGTGGTGGCGTCTGGCTCAGCGCGTTGCCCTACGGCGTGATCGCCACGACCAATCAAGACGGAACGTTGACACTTTCCGGCCATCTGATTCCGCAATCGTATGTCGCGCCGGCTGCGGGCGGCGCAGTCTCGGTTGTGAACTACAGCGGCATGGGTCCGAACGGGGCTGCCCCCATCGCCAGCATCGGCGTGATGACCTACGGCACCAACAACACGGGAGAGCTGGACGTGACCGTCAACGAGATACCCATTTTCGTCAATGGCACCCAACCCGGGCCGACGGTGCTCGGCTTCGATCCCGTCGCAGGCGGCCCGGGAACAAAAGTTAAAATTTTGGGGGCCAACTTCGTCAAGCCGCAGGCCGAAGGACCTGCTTTGCAGAATTTCAACGCGGTCTATTTTTCCTCGTCAGTTTATAATTCTCCGGTCGGCTACTGGGTCGAAGCGCAATACACTTGGCCCTACACGAATAATCTCGGTCAGGTTGACTCAAATGCCTTGGCCGCGGTCGTCCCATCGGGGGCTTCTACCGGCGCGATCCTTGTGGCAGTCACCAACGGCGAAGGCATCCTCAGTGGCGTCGGGAGCACGGACGTTTTTACGGTATTGCCCGCCCCCGCAGGCTTCTGGCAAGTCCCCCAAGGGGGGGGAGGGTATAACTTCTCGGGTATCGGGTTGGGACATTTGTTCACGACGAATGCGAATTGGCAGGATCTGGATACAATGCAGTTGACTGTGCTGAATTGGCAGCAATCCATGACCGATCCCGCAGTCGGTTCCAGCGGCTACTACTCGACAAACCTTCCCCGCGGGTTGCACCTCATAAACCGCTGGGTCACCACTAACAACACGCCTGGTGTGGTGAGTAACTCGTGGCAGGGCTATATCGTCGGACGGATGGTTGACCAGTGCCCCCTTTTGATGTCCTCGACGTTCACGAAGGTCTACGCGCAGACTTCATCTATCACAGCTTACAATTTTGTCGGGCAAACGAACGACACAAACTTTGTTCTGGAGTTGGTGGTCAGCGGTAAAAACGCTCCCTATCCGAACTCCAGCACCAACACCAACGCGCCCGTTCCTTACGGCACCACGACTTTCAACGCCACCAACGCGCTCTACTTCAGCAACGCCCTTTATTACTCCAACACGCCGTCCTATTGGGAAGCGACGGGCTTGCCGGCGGGCCTCGCATTGAGCGTGGATCTCAATCCGGAAGGCACCGATGTGCAGGCCTCCATCGTCGGCACACCGACCAACGGCAGCGGCACCATGACTGCCACCGTCTATGCCGTGAATGTGCTGAGCAGCAATTCCCCCTACAACAGCATGCCGGCGACTAACATCAACACGATCACCTTCAATTTTGGCGCCACACCGTCGTCCTATTTGACTTACAGCAACTGGGTCGGCGCTTGGGCGCTTTCCGGGTCGAACACCAACACCACGGCCGATCCCGACGGGGATGGTTATGACAACTATGACGAATACGCGTTCGGAGGCAACCCGACCAACCCCACGCCGTATCTCATCAACATCTCCGGATCGAACATCAGCTACGTCGGACTCACCAACGCCGGCACCAACTACTCGGTGCAAAACACAACCAATCTCTCGACCGGTCCGTGGACGAACTACAGTGCCACGGTGACGAACGCGACCAACCAGCTCAACATCCCGCTGCCCGCCTACTACCACCGCAAAGAATTTACCGTTCCCATCACCCCGGGCACGAATAATTTCTACCGCGTTACTTTCACGAACCAGTAGGCCTTCGCACCAGGCCGCTTCGCGTCGGGTAGTCAGGGGCAGGCTGCGGCGCATTAATGGATGTCTGTGTTGCGCGCGGTGCGCCTGACTGCTTGTAGCGGTTTTTTGCCCCCGGCGAAATCGCCGGCGTTTAGGGCTTTTCATTGGAACCAAAGAATATTTCCTGCTGTGCAGGCGACTTTTCACTGGCCGCAATGATGAACATGTTGCAACTTGCCTTCGTGAGCTCGCTCCCGCGCTCCGCGAAGTTCTGCCTCCCGGTTCTCCTGCTTGCAGCCTTCATGCACGCCTCCCACGCTTTGCAGGCGGGATTCGATAACAACTGGCCCTCGCGCATCGAGGCCAACAGCGGGACGGTGCAGGTGCTCTATTCCAATTTGCCGGTCACGAATATCACCAGCGCCACGGCGAGCTTGGTTTCTTCGAGCGTGCCGGCGAATACGACCGGTTTCCAGGTGAGTCCGTCTCCCGGCACCACGCAACCCGTTTCCGGCGACGGGGCGGGGAGCAACAGCCTGATTTTGTATTTCACTCCGGGCACCAACGCGGCCCCGTTTACGAACACGGTGCAGATTGCGCTGACCAATTCCCCGGGCGCAACCGGCGCTTCGACCAACATCGACATCGTCGTTTTTCCCAGCCCCGCGCAGCTCGAGATCCGCTTTTACAACAGCAGCACCAACGCAGCGAGCCAGGTATTCATCCTGCCCAACGCCAAGCAAGACCCGCCGAATCCGAACTTCACGTGGACGAACACCAACACGGGCGCCAATTCATGGACCAATTGGATGGCTACGACGAAAAAAATGACCGTCACCCTCGCTGATATCGGCGTAACCGGGACCAACACCGCGGGGCAGTCTTACTATTCGGTCTATACGACCAACTTCAACAATGCCGCCTGGTGGGTCAGCTATGGCGGAGGACATTTGCCGGCGCCGACCAACGGAACCGGAGCGTGGGACGGGACCACGCTCATCGGCGCACCTCCCAACGCCGGGACGCCCTCCGGGCCGTGGGGCTTCCACCAGTGGAACACCTTCGAGGTCACCCTGGACGGCAGCGCGCAAGACGTCGGCGACACCACCTACATCAACCAATTCTCCATCCCTCTGGCCATGCGCGTTTTCACCAGCGTGACGAATGACTCGACGAAATATTACCAGCACGGGGGGTGGACCAATTTCAGCAAGTCGAACTTCAACATTCTTGCGAGCAACATGATCACGAGGTTCACCAATGCCCTGTGGAGATCGCCGAACGGCAGCAACGCCGTGCTCGTGGCGTTCCCCAGTTCCGCCGCTGCCGGCAGCGTGGTCACGCCCATACCCGCCGCCTACACCCCGTCGACTCCGAACTCGTTCCCGCTCTTCGCCGACTACTTCAACGCGGTCAAGACGAACACGGCGCGCACCAACAAGATCAAGGACATGATTTCTTTGGACGACACCAACGGCGGCAACGGCGCGTGGCTTTTCTTTTACGACTTCGATCTGGCTGTGACGGCCAGCAACACGCTGCTGCTCTCCGGGAAAATTTTCACCACGAACAATTCGACCAACGGTCCCAATGCGGGCCTGAACACCAACGCCACGGGTCTGACCATGGAGATCGGAGCCGACACCGGTGGGCCGACCGACAACTGGGCCACGTGGACCGTTTACACCGCGCCCACGCCCGCGGGTTTTACGTGGGCGTCGAACTCTTCCACGCCGAACCATCTTCTCCGCTACTCCACAAACTCGTGGGTGCCGTCCAACCTCACGAACGAGCGCGTGTTGAAAACGAGCGCGGGATGGACCTCGGTCGCGGCTTTCAGCGGCTACACCGCCGCCGATGACATCGCGCTCTACAACAACAAATTCGGCACCGCCATCATGGGCCGCATTCTCGGCGACTTGGCGGCCGGCTTCGCCCTCGGCTTCGTCAACAGCAGCGTCGTCAATCCTGCCTACACGGCGAATTACGCGGGCGGCTCGAATACCGCTTATGGCGACAGTCCCAGCGGTTCATGGTGGGGAGGTAATTTGTTTCCGCTCTGCGGAACCAACCGTCTGGCGTTCGGTGGTGTCCAACCCGCTCGCAGCACCAACAACAACACGTTTTACAGCGAGTTCGGCGGCATGATCCATGACAGCGGAACAAAGCTCACCTACATGCATCCCATTTACGACCGCATGCAGGTTTACGGAGGACAAGCGGTCGCGGCGGGCACGCCCAAGCAGCAGCTTCAGCCGTCCACGGCGACCAACGCCATACCGCCGATTTTTGTCGTCGAGATCGAGATGTATGACGGCCTGCTCAGTGCGCCGCAACCCGTGCTTCCTCCGGATCCGGGTGCGGTGCCGGTCTACCAGGCTCCCACCAACGCGTATTCCGCCGCGCAGGGACTGACCGAAGGCAATGCCTACGGGCCGAGCGAGCTTTCCGCGCTGCAAATGCGGGCCCCTGCCTCCTGGGTTGTGCAAGGATTGCCCGCCGGCGTGACCTTTTCCAACAAGACGAACAACGGCATCGTTTACGGTTCGATCAGCGGCACTCCGGCCGCCGGATCCGGACTCAATCCGCCGCGCATTTACGCGGTGAACGCCATCATGTCGAACAGTTATGACTTGGTCGCAACCAACGTTTCCGGTCCGCTCAACACGAAGGGCTTTTACGTCCAGGTATCAACGACGGGCGTAGCACCGGCCAACACGCCAGCCACATTGGTCGCTGTGCCGTCGCCTGTCGCGCCTATGACTGCCCTGCTCAACGCGCCTTCGTCACCGGCTTCTTTCCTCGTCCAAGGCGTCAACCTCTCGAATACCGCCGTGACCGTCACGGCTCCGGCGGGATTCCAAGTCTCGACCAACAGCGTCACCGGTTTCGGTGGCACGGCAACGTTGACGGCGACCAATGCTCCGTCCTTGCTCACTACGAATCTCGCGCCGGTGCCTGTGTATGTGCGTCTGGCCGCCAGCGGAACCGCCGGCACGCTGTCGGGCAATGTGACCGTCGCCAGCTCGAGTGTTCCTTCGACGCAAGTTGCCGTGACCGGCACGGTTAGCGGTGCGCCTGCACCCGCTCCGCCCTCCGCGCCGACCATCACGGGTATCACGCCCGGCAACAGTCAACTTGCGGTGGCCTTCACCCCGCCTTTGTCCGGCGCACCTTTCAACAATTACGAATATTCGACCGATGGCGGGAGCACATGGACCGCGCACGCCCCCGTCGTGACCAGCAGCCCGTTGATCATCACGGGTTTGGTCAACGGAACAACTTACCCGGTGCAAATCCGCGCGGTGAACACCGCCGGATCCGGTGCCGCCTCGGCGACGGTCAACGGCACTCCGACCGCAACGCCCGCACCGGTTCCACCCGGTGCGCCGACGATCACTTCGATTATCCCCGGCAATCAAAGGCTGACAGTGTCTTTCACCGCGCCCTCATCGGACGGCGGTTCAGCGATCACAAACTACGAGTATTCCACCGACGGCGGCACGACTTGGAACCGGCGTTCGCCCGCTTCCACGAGCAGCCCCATTTCCATCACGGGTCTCGCCAACGGAACGACGTATGCTGTTTGTATCCGCGCGTTGAATTCCGCGGGATACGGGGCGGCCTCCAATGCGGTGAATGGCACGCCGGTTCCGGACACACCGTCCGAGCCGACGATCACTTCCATTCTGCCCGGAAACCAGCAATTGTCGGTTGTCTTCACCGCGCCTGTGTATGACGGAGGTGCCCCGGTCACCAACTACGAATATTCGACCGACAACGGCGCATCATGGAACCCGCATGTTCCCGCCGTGACGACCAGCCCGGTCGTCATCACCGGTCTCACCAACGGTGTCGATTACACGGTCCGCATTCGCGCGGTGAATGCGGCCGGCCCGGGCGATGATTCCAATCCTGTCGAGGGAACTCCGACCGGTTCGCCGGTGCCTGCCCCTCCGTCTGCCCCATCGATCACTCTCGTGCAGGCGGGCAACGGTCAACTGACGGTCGATTTCCTGCCGCCTGCCGACGATGGCGGCGCGCCCGTCAACAACTATGAATTTTCCACCAGCAATGGCGCGGTCTGGACCCGGCGCGAACCCGCCTCGGCCGCCAGTCCGCTGGTCATTACCGGCCTGAGCAACGGCACGACCTATCAGCTCAAAATCCGGGCCGTGAATTTGGCCGGCCATGGCGCGGCTTCCACTGCCGTGAGTGGCACGCCGACCGACAACCCTTCGTCGTTCCTCGCCTACAATACTTGGCTTACTGCTTATCCCGGTCTGACCAACACCTCCCCGGGCGCCGATCCCGACGGGGACGGTTTCAGCAATGTGAAGGAATACGCCTTCGACGGCAATCCGACGGTCGGCACGCCTTCGCTTCTCGCTTCCTCGAACAGCGGTGCGTTTGTCGTGTTCCGCTTTGTCGGA
Source organism: Chthoniobacterales bacterium (assembly GCA_018883245.1). Taxonomy (NCBI): domain Bacteria; kingdom Pseudomonadati; phylum Verrucomicrobiota; class Spartobacteria; order Chthoniobacterales; species Chthoniobacterales bacterium. The sequence continues at coordinate 26,144 of VEQL01000001.1, read as the reverse complement.
CTCAAAGGCGCAGCCGGCAACTACGCGGTGCAGAACAGCACAAATCTGAGCACCTCCGTCTTCACCAACACCGCGATTCCGGTTGCCACCTCCGCCGACCAAAGCGGCGTGCTTCTCCCTTCGTCCTACGAGCGTCGCGAATTCTCCGTCCCGCTCGGCAGCACCAACAATTTTTACCGCGTCCTCTTCACGAACCAATAAACGCCATGCTCTGGTTCCGCCCCGCCGGCAGTGGTAGTCTCCGTTCATGACGCGACGGTTGTTCCCCTTCATGCTATGTCTTGCGGCGACGGTTCGCGCGGTGCCGGTGCCGGATTTGCAGAGGTTCGAGAATTGCACCCTCGCAGCTTCGGAGTGGGCGGATGGCGACAGCTTCCCGGTGAAAATCGGCCCGGGTCGCGAGGAAGTGGTGCGACTCTATTTCGTCGATTGCCCGGAAACATCGGCCGGCACCGAAAGCGACCAGCGGCGCGTGCGCGAGCAGTCGGCCTATTTCGGCGTCGAGGATCCGAAAGTGACCCTGGAATTCGGACGCAAGGCGAAAGACGAAGTCGCGCGCATTCTCTCGAAAGCTTTCACGGTGCAAACCGCGTTCTCCCGCGCTCTCGGGCGCTCGGCAAAGCCGCGCATCTACGCCTTCGTCACCACTTCGGACGGCAAAGATCTCGCCTCTTGGCTCGTGGAAAACGGCCTTGCCCGCAGCTACGGCGTGGGGCGCACTTCACCCGAAGGTTTGTCCGATGATGACGCCAAGGCCAGGATCGATGACATCGAGTTGCAGGCCGCGTTGGAAAAGAAGGGGCTTTGGGCGAAGACCAACCCGTCGAAACTCGCCGCGATGCGGGAAGAGCGCCGCGAGGAAAAGCGCGAACTCGAAGAGGAGTTCGGCGCGCAACCCGGAGGGATGGTCGATGTGAACACCGCGTCGTTCGAGGATGTGGAGCGCCTGCCCGGGGTGGGGAAAACCCTGGCGCAAAGAATCATCGATGGCCGCCCTTATGCGACAGTCGATGATGTGCAGCGGGTTTATGGCCTCACCTCGAAAAAATTCGAGGCGCTGAAGCCGCTGCTCTCGGTCAGTCCTTGATTTCCAAAACGACCGGGCAGTGGTCCGAGCCGGGCACGTGGGGCAAAATGCGCGCGGATTTCACCCGCGGCACCAGTTCCTTCGATACGAGAAAATAATCGATGCGCCACCCGATATTCCGCGGACGCGCGTTGTTCATGTAGCTCCACCAAGTGTAATGGCCGTTTCCTTCGGTGAAGAGCCGGAAGGTATCGACAAAGCCCGCGTCGATCAGGGCTTGGAATTGCGCGCGCTCCTCGTCGGTGAAACCCGCATTGCGCCGGTTGGTCTTCGGATTGGCGAGATCCGACTCGGTGTGCGCGACATTGAGGTCGCCGCAGAAAATAACCGGTTTTTTCTTTTCCAAGTTCTTGAGGTGGCTGCGGAACGCGGGTTCCCACTTCTCCGTGCGGTATTCGAGCCGAGTGAGTTCGCGCTGGGAATTCGGCGTATAGACGTTGACGAGGAAAAATGTGTCATATTCCAGCGTGACGACACGCCCTTCGCGGTCATGTTCCTCCACACCGATGCCGCGGGTTGCGCGCAACGGCTTCTTTTTTGCGAAGGCGGCGACACCCGAATAACCGGGCTTCTCCGCGCTGTTCCAATGCGGTTCGAATCCCCGCGGCCATGCCACGTCGGCAACCTGCTCCGGCTTCGCCTTGGTCTCCTGCAGGCAGAGCACATCGGGCCGCTCGGCGCCCCAAAAATCCAGCAACCCTTTGCCCAGAATCGAGCGGATGCCGTTGACGTTCCAAGAGACGAGTTTCATGCCAGACGTGCGCGCAAAGTTTCCTCATCGGCCACGGGAACACCCAGGGACTTGGCCTTCTCGAGTTTGCTGCCGGCTTCTTCTCCGGCGAGGACGAACGATGTTTTTTTGCTCACGCTGCCGCTGACCGTTCCGCCGTGGCGGCGGATGAGTTCGGCGATTTCGTCGCGGGGGCGGCTCAACGTGCCGGTGATCACCCATGTTTCGCCGGCGAGTTCCTGCGATGCAGGTGCGGCGCTCTCGTCATGTTCGCCGAAGTTGAGCCCGTGTCCGCGCAGGTTCTCGATCAGCCTCTTGTTGTGCGGCAACCGGAAAAAGCCGTGGATTTCTTCGGCCACGATTTCGCCGACATCCTCCGTGCCGAGGAGTTCCTCCACCGATGCGGAGGCGATGTTGTCCAGCGTGCGGAATTTGCCGGCGAGCCTGCGGGCGAGGGATGCCCCCACATGCATGATGCCGAGACCGAAGAGCAGACGCCACAGCGGCTGCTTTTTGCTGCTTTCGATTGCGGAGAGCAGATTGGCAGTGCTTTTGTCGCCCATGCGCTCGAGGGCGGAGACTTCATCGGACTTCAGCGCGTAAATGTCGGGCAGGGCGCTGACCAATCCCGTGGTGACGAGTTGATCGACCATGGCTTCGCCCAGCCCCTCGATATCCATCGCACCGCGCGCGGCGAAGTGCTCGAGCCGGCGGCGGATTTGCGCGGGGCAATCCGGGTTGATACAGCGCACGGCCGTGAGTTCGGGATCGCGGAAAACTTCGCTGCGGCACGACGGGCATTTGTCGGGCATGCGGAATTTCTCTTCGCGTCCGGTGCGTGCCTTCACATCGACGCCGACGACAGCGGGGATCACCTCGCCGGCTTTTTCGACAAACACGTGGTCGCCGATACGGATGTCTTTGCGGGCGATTTCCTCCTCGTTGTGCAGCGTGGCGCGGGCCACGCGGCTTCCGGCGATCTGCACGGGCTCAAGTTCGGCCACGGGGGTGAGCGTTCCGGTGCGTCCGACCTGCACGGTGATGTCGTTGAGCCGCGTGCGTGCGCGTTCAGCCTCGTATTTGTAGGCCATCGCCCAGCGCGGCGCTTTGGAAGTCGCACCGGCCTGTTCGCGTCGCCGGAAGTCATCGAGCTTGATCACCGCACCGTCGGTCTCGAAGGCGAAGTCGTTGCGGATGTTTTCGAGCGAGGCAACGGCTTCACGGATTCCTCGCGGGCTGTCGGCTTCCCAGAATTTCGGCACGATGGGCAATCCGGATTCTTGCAGCCAATGGAGCAATTCCACCTGCGTGGCAGGTGCCGATCCGCCTTCGACGGCCCCGAGTCCGTAGAACACCGCGTTGAGTCCGCGCCTTGCGACGACCGAGGAATCGAGAAGTTTGAGGGATCCGGCTGCCGCGTTGCGCGGGTTGGCAAACAGCGGCTCGCCGTTTTTCTCACGCTCCTCGTTGAGCGCGGCGAATTTTTTCTTCGGCAGGTAAACTTCCCCGCGGATTTCGACGACTTCGGGAGCCTTGCCCCCGAGTTGCAGCGGAATCGAACGGATGGTGCGGATGTTCTGCGTGACGTCATCGCCCGTGGTGCCGTCGCCGCGGGTCGCCGCCAGTTCGAGGGCCCCGTCGCGGTAGGTCAGAGAGATGGCGACACCATCCACCTTCGGCTCGATGGTCCAGCGCAGCTCCGCTCCCGGCAGGAGCTTTTCCACGCGTGCGATGAACGCATCCGCCTCTTCCAGCGAGTAGGTGTTGTCCAGGCTCTGCATGGCGGCGCGATGTCGCACCTGCCGGAAGCCATCGAGCGGTTTTCCGGCGACGCGCTGGGTGGGCGAGTCGGGCGTGCGCAGCGCGGGGTGCGCGTCCTCGAGATCGCGCAAATCGCGCAAAAGTGTGTCATATTCCCGGTCGGTTATTTCCGGCGCAGCCTGCTCGTAATAGAGGCGGTCGTGCCGCGCGATCTCGCGCCGCAGTTTAGCGACGCGTGACGAGACGTTGGAGTCGGGCATGGGTCAAAAGGTTCAGCAGCGTGCCGAGCATGGCGCCGAGAAGATCGGCGATCCAATCAAAGATGTCACCGCCGGACCGGCCCGGGGTGAATGTCTGGAGGGCTTCGTCGAAGGCGCCGAAAAGGGCGACCAAGAGCACGGCGGACACAAGAAGCCCGCGGACGGGCCGCTCCGGCCACGTGGATCGCAGGGCACTGGCGGCGAGCCATCCGCCCGCGGCGAAGGCGGCCAGATGGTTCAGCTTGTCCCATGTGACGAATGCGGCGCGCGGAAGAGATTCCGGGGTGAGGGATGAGATAAACAGGATTGTCGCGGCCCACGCGAGCAGCGCCAGCCACAGCATCCATGTCAAAACAATGCGGAGCATGCCGGACTCCGCGGGCTCTCGCAGGCGGTTCAAAGTTCGCGGGCCGCCGCCGGGATCGCCGCCATTTCTGCGGGAGTCGCGGCAGGCTGCGGGGCTGGAGCAGCATGCTCCTGCTGTTTGAAGAGCTTCGGGAAGCGAACGGCCAGCGGATCGCGGAAGATATCCACCTTCGCACCGACGCCGACACGGGCGAACAATTCGGTCACGTCCTTCGACCGCATGCGGATGCATCCGTAGCTGGACGGCGAGCCGATGTTGCGTTCCTCGGGTGTGCCGTGGATGTAAATGAGCCGCGAAAAACTGTTGCCGTTGCCGCGCTCCACGCCGCGCAACCACAGGATGCGCGTGACGATCGGATCGCGTCCGGGTGCATCGACCGGAAGAATCTCGCCGGTGAAGCGCCGTGATTTCAGGACGGCACCCAGTGGCAGGCCGTGGCCGATTTTTCTCGCGACCCGGTGCTTGCCCAGCGGCGTGCCGTAGCTGCCCGGGCGCGAACTCAGGCCGTATTTCGAAGTCGAAATGGGGTAGGTGGAAACCGCCTCGCCGCGGTCGGTGACCAGCATTTTCTGGTCGGCAACGCTCACATGGATCACATGCCGTTTGTCCATCGGGCTGCAGGCAGAAAGCCAAGCAACGGCGACCAACGCTGCAACAGGATAGAAGCGTTTCATCATGGAATCTCCGGACTTTAGCACGGATGCCCGCCGGAAAAAGGGCCAACGGAAGGCAATGTTCGCCATGATAAATTATTCGCAAACCTGCTGCCGGGGTCATTCGCTTTTACCGGATTCTTTTTTTGAACGCCCGAGGCCGGGAGCGGTCGAAACACATGGTTTGGTTTGCGCCAAGAGCCGCCGGGCCGGTCAGTTTTCTTGTTTTCTGACTGGGAATACCGGCGGCTCACTTTTTTGCGTTTGAGGGCGAGACGCTTCGTTTTTAGGTTCGTGGGATGCCCTCGACGCAGGACTCAAAACCGCGAATTCTCGTCGTCGAGGATGAGACAGACGTCCGCAATCTGATCTGCCTGCATTTGAAAAAGGCCGGCTACCGTCTGCGCGAGGCCTCCGACGGTTTGTCGGGATTGGCCGCGGCCAAGGAGGAAGTGCCCGATCTCGTCATTCTCGACCTCATGTTGCCCGAGATGCGCGGCGAGGATGTCTGTCGCGCGCTCAAAGCGCATCCCCCGGTGGCTGCCGTCCCGGTCATCATGCTCACGGCCAAAGCGCGCGAGGAGGAAAGGGTCGCGGGCCTCGAACTCGGGGCCGACGATTATTTGACCAAGCCGTTCAGCCCCCGCGAACTTGTTCTTCGCGTGCAAGCACTGCTGCGGCGCTCGGTTGCGTCTGCTCCGGCGGAAAAGCTCGCGGCCGGCCCCTTCGAGTTGGATCGCGGAAAATTCGACATCCGCATGGACGGCAGCAAACTCGACCTCACCGCGATGGAGTTCAAGTTGCTTGCCATGCTGATGGAAAACCACGGCCGCACCTTGGGACGCGACCGCCTGATGCGTGACGTCTGGGGTTACCGAAGCATGGTGGACAGCCGCACCGTCGATACGCACATGCGCCGCCTGCGCGCCAAACTCGGCAAGCGTGCCGCTTGCCTCGAAACGGTGAGGGGAGAAGGCTACCGCTTCCGCGCAGGGGAGGAACATTGAGCTGGTGGATGATCGGCGCTCTCGCGGTCGCGGGCGTATTGTTGTTGCTCGCCTACCGCTACGCGCGGGGCTTGGCCATCCTGCGCTCGGGTCTCCGGCGATTGGCGGCCGGGGACACCAACTTTCCGCTGATGCTCGAGTTGCCCCGTGCGCTGCGCCCTGCCGAACTCGACCTACGCACGGTCGCGCTGCGCTTTGAAGAACTCGAGCGCGTCTCCCGCGGAGAGCGTTTCGGCTTGGAAACGATTCTCTCCGGCATTGCGGAAGGTGTCTTCGTCGTCGATCAGGCTTTGCGCATCCGCATGTCCAACCCCGCCGCGGAGGCCATGGCGCCGTCGCCCGGTCCGCTATCCGCGCGCACGATCGTCGAAGCATTCGGCAATGCCGACATGCATCATCTCGTCCGGGAGGCGGTGCTGTCCGGTCGCCTGCTCTCCGGGGAAGTCACGCTCGACCGCAGCCGCGAGGTTGCCGTCTATGAAGTGGCCGTCTCGCCCCTCCCGGAAACGGCGGAGAGCCAACGCGGTGCCGTTGTGGTGATGCGCGACGTCAGCCGCATCCGCAATCTCGAGCGCTTGCGTCGCGAATTCGTCGCCAATGTTTCGCACGAACTGCGCACCCCTCTCACCATCATCAATGGCTACCTCGAGACATTGTCCGATGGAGGCATCGATGACCGTGCTCTCGCCGCCAACGCCCTTGATGTGATGTCGAAGCACACCGACCGCCTCAAGCGCCTGGTGGACGATCTGCTTGTCATTTCGGAGTCGGAGTCGCAGTCCTTGGCACTGCAAGCCGGCCGTGTCGATGTCCGCGATTTGCTCGATCGCGTGGTGCGTCAATTGGAGGAGCCGATCCGCGCGCACGAAGCCGCGGTGCGCGTAGTTGCCGGCGGCCATGATCTCGCGATCGAGGCGGACGCCGGCCGTCTCGAGCAGGTCTTTCTCAACCTTGTCGAAAATGCGATCAAGCACGGCAACCGCCGGCCCCTCGCCGTGGAATTGCGCGCAACGCGCGGCGAAGAAGAAATCAGCGTGGAAGTCGCCGACAACGGCATCGGCATTCCTTACGGCGACCAACAGCATGTGTTTGAAAGATTTTACCGCGTCGAGAAGCACCGTTCGCGCGAAACCGGTGGAACCGGACTCGGTCTCGCGATCGTGAAAAACGTGGTGCAGGCGCACGGCGGTCGCGTTTCCCTGGAGAGCACGCCGGGCCAAGGCTCGACGTTCCGCATCGTCCTGCCCGTGCGTCCGGTGCCGTCGGCGGAAAAAGACCGCAACCCCGACTGACGGCCGGGGTTTCAGCCAGTGTTATGAAACATCTCATCACCGCCGCGATTTGCGGCACAGCGTTCGCATTGTCCTTGCCGACGGCACAGGCGCAAGGCCCGGGCCACTCTGGCGGTCCCCATAAAAAAGGTCCCCCGCCTTGGATCGAAGCCAAGCTCTCGCCCGATGAGGCCCAGCGTTTGGCCGCGGCCCGCGAGAAAGTCAAAGACGACCCGACCATCAAGTCCTTGCGCGAGTCGCACAAGGCCTTGAACGATCAACTCGAGAAAGCCTTCGACGCAGCCATCGTGGCGGCGGATCCGGGCCTTGCTCCCGTCCTGGAAAAGATCAAGCAGGCCCGCACCGAGGCCAAGGGCATGCGCGACCGTTTCGACTCGCTCACGCCCGACCAGAGAGAAAAGCTCAAAGCGGCCCGCGAGGCGGCGAAGAGCGATCCTGCCGTCGCCGCAGCCCGTGAAAAGATGCAGGCGGCCCAGACCCCGGAGGCCAAGCGCGAGGCCAGACGCGCAATGCACGAGGCCATGCAGGCGGCCATGGTGAAACAAAATCCGGACCTCGCTCCTCTCATCGAGAAAATCCGGCCCAAGCACGATGGCCCCGACGGACCACCTCCGGGAGGTGCACCGGGCGGGGAGTAAATCCGGTCCGGAATCTGTCTCAAGAAATCGCCGCCTCTCAGCGGCGATTTTCTTTGTTGCTTCCGCTTGGGGTGGGGGATAATTTACGTGGTCTTTTCCGAGGTCACAGTCATGGTATTTGTATCCTCTTGGCTGCAGGCACTTTGCAAGTTCGGTTGCCCCAAATCCGACCTCTGCGGTTTCCTGCCCGGAAAATACACGGCTTCACCCGCATCGGCGGGATACAGCGCTGGGATGGCGCGGCAGCCGACCACAATCCGCGGGATCATCTCTATGCGCAATCGGCGCACCCCGCGAATCACCACAAACAGCATCGAATACTCAAATGCAATCACGTCATTCCGGTCCGGGATCGCGTCGCCGCCGTCGCGGTGGTCGTTCCCGCTCGTCCTCACGTCCACGTTCAGGCGACACGTTTCACGTCCGCCGCGAACCCCGCAAGCCGGCCGGCCTGTGGGATAAAATCAAAGCGTTCTTCGGCCTCGCGCCGCAGCCCGCGAAACCGTCGGAAGGCGGACAGGAGCGCCGCGAGCGCACCCGCGACGAATCCCGCGAAGCCCGTCCGCAGCGCGAGCCGCGCACGCCCCGCGAACCGCGGAAACCCGAAGCCGTCGAAGTCACGTCGCCGCGCCTCTACGTCGGGAACCTGTCCTACGACGCCGCGGAGAGCGATCTTTTCGATCTCTTCTCCGGCGTGGGAACCGTGGCCAATGTCGAGATCGTCACCAACAAGCATACCCAGCGCTCCAAGGGTTTCGGCTTCGTCCAGATGACGAGCGTCTCCGAGGCCAAACGCGCCGTGGACGAGTTGCATGACAAGGACTACATGGGCCGCAAGCTCGTCGTCAGCGGAGCCAAGCTGCCCCCGGATCGTGCCATCGGTCGGGAAAGCGGCGATGCCGCGCCCGCCGGGGAAATCGCGGCGGCGCAGGAAGAGTCCGCCCGGCAGGCCTGATCTTGCTTTGAAAAATCATCGCGCCCGTCCCCGGTTCATCGCCGGGAACGGGCGCCTTTATTTCCCGTGAACGCAGGGACGGCTTTGCGACGCGCCGTGTTCGTCGCCGGCCCCACGTCGGTGGGAAAGTCGGAGATCGCGCTGCGTCTGGCGCAAAAACACGGGGGCGAAATCGTCTGCGCGGATGCCTTCCAGCTCTACCGTGAATTTCCCGTGCTGAGCGCGCAGCCCGCCGCACAAGACAAGGCGTCCGTCCCCCATCACTTGTTCGGATCCGTTTCCTGCGCGGAGGAGATGGACGCAGCGTGCTATGCCGCGCTGGCCCGCGTCGCGGTGACGGACATCGCCGCGCGCGGCCGCATTCCCTTCGTCGTCGGCGGGAGCGGACTTTACCTCCAGGCGCTCATCGCCGGCCTGCCGGACTTGCCCGCGATCGATCCCGCTGTCCGCGACGGGGTGAGAGCCATGACGTTGCGGCAAATGCTCGCGCGTTTGCGGGAACTGGATCCCGCCAGCCTGAGTGTCATAGACGTGCACAATCCCCGCCGCGTGGCGCGTCGCCTCGAGCTTTGTCTGCAAACCGGGCGCCCCGCGTCGGAAATTCTCGTCCCGCCCGCCATCCCAGAAGGTTTGCGCGGCGTCGTTTTCACGCGCGACCGCGGGGATCTGCACGCGCGCATCGCGGCCGCGGTGGACGCACGCCTCGCACGCGGGGCGATCGACGAGGTCCGCGCCGCGCAGTCGATCGCCGGCGGCACAGCACGGCAGATTCTCGGCTGGCGTGAAATCAACGATTACCTCGGGCAAAAAATATTGCTCGATGAATGCCGCGAACTTCTCACCGCCGCCACCCGCCGATATGCCAAAAGGCAGTTGACGTGGTTCCGGGCCAAGTCCACTTTTCCCGTAGAAAATCTTTCCACCGTGACGCCCGCCGCATTGGACCGCCTCGCCCTCCGCTTGGGCCTTTCATGATCGTCACTGCCCCCCCTCCCAAAGCCACGGAAAAAACCGTCCTTGTCGGGCTGGAGCACGATGGCGTGACCAAGTGGGATCTCGAGGAATCGCTGGCCGAGTTGCGCGAGCTGGCCGCCACTGCCGGGGCCACCGTGGTTGATACCGTCACGCAAAAACTCCAGCACCCCACCGCCCCCTATTACATCGGCAAAGGCAAAGCCGAGGAGGTCGCCGCCCGTTGCGCCGAGCACGGTGCGGGCTCCATCATTTTCGACGACGAATTGTCTCCCGCCCAGGGGCGCAATCTCGAGAATGTCACTTCGAAGAAAATTCTCGATCGCACCCAGCTCATCCTCGACATCTTCGCCCGTCGCGCGCGAAGCCGCGAGGGGCGCCTCCAGATCGAACTCGCGCAACTTCAATACCTCCTGCCGCGCCTCACCCGCATGTGGACGCACCTTTCCCGCCAGACCGGCGGCATCGGCACGCGTGGTCCGGGTGAAACCCAGCTCGAAGTGGACCGCCGCCGTGTGCAGGAGCGCATCGCGCGTCTGCAACGCGAGCTGGAAGAAGTGCGCAAACACCGTGCCATCCAGCGCGAAGGCCGTGCCCGTCATCAATGGCCGGTCGTCGCCATCGTCGGCTACACCAATGCCGGAAAATCGTCGCTCCTCAACCGTCTCACCAACGCCGGCGTCGTCGCCGAGGACAAACTCTTCGCCACGCTCGACCCGACCACACGCCAATTTGTCCTCCCCAACAAATTGAAGGTCCTCTTCACCGACACCGTCGGCTTTATCCGCAAGCTCCCCCACACGGTCGTCGAGTCGTTCAAGGCCACGCTCGAGGAATTGAAATCCGCCGACCTTCTCGTCCATGTGGTCGATGTGAGCCATCCGCAGTGGGAGGAACACATCGCCGCGACCGACGCCGTCATCCGCGAACTCGAGGCCGACGGCAAGCACACGCTCGTCGTTTTCAACAAGATCGACCGCGTCACAAATCCCGAGGCCGTCGAAGCCGCGCTGGCCCGCTACCCGCACAGCGTCGCCGTCTCGGTGAAGACCGGTGAAAATCTCGCTGACTTTGTCGATGAATTGCAAAACCAGCTTTCCTCATGGCGCATGCGCCAGAAGTTCCGCATCCCTCAGTCCGACAGTGCCGCGCTCGCCGAGTTGCATCGCGCGGGTCACGTGGTGGAAATCCGCTACGAAGGCGACGATGCCCTGGTCACGGCGCACATCCCGCCCGCGCTGGAGACGAAGTTCGCACGCTACGCGGGGTAGGCTGTAAGGCTTGTAATTTTACGAATCAGGCTGCCGGTGGATTTTACCCTATAGTGGGTATTGTGGAGTCACTCCCAAGGACGTAAATTGCACTCACGGCTCCGACCCGAGTCTTGTTTCGATGAATACCGCCAAATTTCTACTCGCGCTCGTCACGGTGAGCGTCGTTGCGCACACCGGCTTGGCCAACCTCATCGTCAATGGCAGCTTCGAGTCGGGGAATACCGGCTTCACCAGCGACTACACCTACAAAGTCCCCAACTCGCCTGGTCTCATGAATGCGGGCGAATACAGCGTCATCCAGAGCCTGAATCAGGTGCATTCCATCTGGGCCGGGGCGGGCAGTCTTTCCGCGCAGAGCGGCACAAACTATCTTGCCGCCAACGGATCGACCGACACCAACGCTTCGCCTTGGATGCAGACGATCACGGTCAATCCGGGCGACATCACCGTGAGCACGACCAATGCGCCGGTCTATTACCGCTTCCAAGCCTATATCGCCAGCGTCTATCCCGCCGCGCCGCCGCAATTGGCCTTCGAGATGAGCCTGAACAACTCGGGTGCGTGGCAACAACTCACCACCTCCGTCACTATCCCTACGAATTCCATCGACATTTGGTATCTGACTTATCGCGACGGATATTTCCTGTCCGCGCCGACCACGATTTCCTTCCGTCTGCGCAACACGGTCTCCGCCGAAGGCGGGAACGATTTCGCCATCGACAGCATCTACTTCGGTCTTTCGACGAACGCGCCGAGTTATCCGGCGAACGCGATCAACAGCATCGGCCCGATCACCGGCGGTGTTGTTCCCGAACCCGGCACATGGGCCGCGGCGGCGCTGCTCGCCGGAACGGCGGGCTACATCCGCTGGCGGAAACGCGCCAAGCTGTCCTGATTTTTCTTCGACCCATGGCTCATCCGATCGCAGGGGATTGTGCTTCGTTATGATGGTCGATCCGCTCTGCGGTCATCCCACTTATGCAGTTTTAGCAAACAATCAGCCGTCGCGCGCAATTCGTCGTCACAACCGTTTGAAAAACACACAGAAGTGAACTATTTTACCGACATCAGAGATATGACAAAAAGTTGTTTCATACTTCGTGCCGTAGGTTGCGCTTTCAGAGTTGGCCTCTTCGCTACTCTTTGCTCCGGCTTGTGGACAGGTATCTCCTCCTCCGTCCAGGCCCAGAGCATCCTGATTTCCTCGAACTCCGGCTCGGCCATTGCGCAGCTCTACACGAATCAGTCCTACAGCTACAATTTCGGCATCACTACTCTCGGCGGCGGTCAGCCCTGCTGACCAACATCGGCATCTACATGGACCGTGGCAACAGCACCACGCAGCCATTCAGTGTCGCGATTTACGGTGGCTTGGGGGCAACTGGCCCGCTGCTGACAAACTTCACGGTGGCCGCGACCAACATCGGATCCAGCATGGGACTGTTCAACCTGCTGTTCCAGAACAGCCTCTATCTTACCAATGGCAATTATTCACTGACTCTTTCTACTTCCGCAGCCTCCGGTGGCAGCACGCAATACACCCTGCGCCAAGGCACTCTCGGTTTGATCGATTCCAACAACGCTCCGCTGCCCCTGACTTACTGGGTGCAAGACAACAACACGAGCGGAACGGCCGGCACAAATTTCCAAGCGAGCTTCGTGCTCGCGGACTACCAGATCACGACGAACAGCATCAACTACGGCAACTATCGCATCGGTCAGACATTGAGCACGTTAGTCACCCTGACGAACAACGCCATCTACGCGACCAATGCTTCTGGCGGCGTTGTCACTGAAAGACTGAGCGCCGCCACCAGCACAACAAACTCAGCGACCGTCTCCGGCCTGAGCACAAATCCCGTTTCGGTAAGCCAGACGACCAACTTCACGGTAGGCATGTCCTCCGCGAACGTCGGCTCCAATTCGGGCGTGATCTCGCTGACCTATAATTCCGTTTCCAACGGCACAGCCTCCACGCGTCCAGCCAGCTTGGGCACAAATCCGGTCGGCGTCGGTTCCCAACAAATCACCGTCAGCGGCGTGGGCTACCGCTTGGCCACCGATAGCGTCAGCACCACGAATGTCGCGCTCGGCAATTTCCGCCTCGGCGCCAGCAACGTCACCTCCGCCGTTGGCATCACCAACACGGCGGCCAACGACGGTTACAGCGAGAAGCTTGGAGTTTCCAACAGCGCCATCACCGGCAGTGCCACCGTGACCAATATCCCCGGCTCGCTCATCACCCCTGGGAGCAATGCCACCATCACGGTCGGTCTGAGCAGCGTCTCCACCGCGGGCACCAACAGCGGCACGGTCACCCTCGGTTTCCAATCTTCGGGCACCGGCACCAGCGGATTCGCTGCGACCAACATCGGCACAACCAATATCAATGTCTACGCCGTCGGTTACCGTTTGGCGCAGGACGCCGTCAGCACCACCAACCTCAGCCTTGGTCGTTTTCATATCGGCTACACCACGAACATGGGTTCGCTCTCGGGGACAGTTGGTATCACCAACACGGCGACGGCGGATGGATTCAGCGAAGGTCTGGCTGTGGCGAACAGCGGAAATACCGGCGGTGCCACGGCAAGCGGCATTCCCGGCAGCCCCATCGCCGCCGGTGCCAACGCAAACATCACTCTTGGCCTCGGGTCTGTCGCGTCGGTGGGAGCAAACAGCGGTTCGGTCACCCTCGGTTTCCAATCCTCGGGCACCGGCACAAGCGGACTCGCCGCAACGAACATCGGCACGCAGGTGGTCAACGTCAGCGCGCAAGGCTATAGCGGTCAGGCATTCTGGAACACCGATGCCGGAGGATCGTGGAATAATTTCGACAATTGGGATGTCCCCGGCGGCACGCCCGGCATCGATGGCGCTCTGCTCAGCACGAACGACCAGGCCAGCTTCGGCAGTGCGATCAGCACTGCGCGCACCGTGAGCCTCAACGGGCAAATCCCCGTCCTCACTCTGCTCGCTTTCTCCAACGCGTCAGCCTCCTATACCATCGCACAGGGCTCGGGCGGTTCTATCACCATGGGCACTCCCACCGCCTCGCAGACCATCATCTCGAACGGAGCGGGCGAGCACACGGTCAGTCCGGCTGTCTCTTTGGCCCGCGCCACCCAAGTCATCGTTGCGACCAACAGCAAATTGAACCTCTCTGCGGTCAATGGTTCCGAGAACTTCAACAAAAGCGGCAGCGGCACATTGTCCATCACCGGCAACGGCAATCTGAGCGGTTCGACCACGGTCACGGGTGGCACGCTCAAGGTAAACGGTTCCATCTCCAACAGCACCGTCACCATGTCGACCGGCACGGTCTTGAGCGGCAGCGGCACGGTCGGTGAGACGACCATCGCCAACGGCGCGACCATCAGTCCCGGTAATTCGCCAGGCACGATCACCATCAACGGTGACCTGAACTGGTCTTCCGGCGGCAATTACAACTGGCAGATCTATAACGCAGCGGGCGCCGCCGGCACAGGCTGGGACTTGTTGACCGTCACCGGAACACTCGACCTTTCCGCACTTTCCGTCGGCAGCGAATTCAACATCAACATATGGTCCTTGTCGCAGGTCACACCCGACGTGGAAGGCGAAGCGATCAACTTCAACCCGGCGCAGAATTACGCTTGGACCATCGCCACCGCATCGGGCGGTATTAGCGGCTACAGCGGCACCAGCCAATTTTTGATCAACACCAACGCGATCAACGGCACCGCCGGATTTGCCAACCTGCTCGATGGCGGAAGCTTTTCTATCGTGAAGAGCGGAAATAACCTCAACCTCGTATTCACCTCGGCCACCGCCGCCGTCCCCGAACCCGGCACATGGGCCGCGGCGGCGCTGATGGTCGGAGCTGCCGGTTACGTTCGCTGGCGGAAACGCAATTCATGACCTTGCTATGACAAGAGGAACAAGAGATGTTGAAAAAAATACCGTCAAACGCATGAAAACAAAAATCCTCCAGATCCTTGCCGTCGTTTGTTTTGTTACTCTGGCGCTGGGCACTTCGCTCCGTGCGTCCATCGTCACCCCGATTTACGCGGTTGCGAGACTCAGCTACGCGGAAGGTCCGCCCTTCAGCGGCTACCAATTCGGAGTCTTCGACCTCGGCAGCCCGACCGGATCACCAGGCTCTTACCAATATGCTTGGACCAGTTTGGGCAGCGCCTCGTCCGAGCCTTTGGCCAATCTCGCCCTCAACCCGGTCACTTCGCAGATGTATGTGCAATACTTCTTCAACGAATACCGCACGGTCAGCACCAGTGGCGTCGTCGGCGGCTCCAGCCTCGGGGCCATGGACACACTCTTCGGTATGTCCTTCGACAACTCGGGCAATCTCTACGGAGCGTATAGCACCGACTGGTATACGCTCGATTCCTCGACAGGCTCGACCACCAGCACTGCGCCGGTTGTTAACTCGCTTTACTCGCAGTTCGGTGGCGGTCTGGCCTACGCCTCCGACGGAAATTTTTACTTTGCCTCCTCTTATCCCAGTTCGCTTTACCGTATCACGGCCGGCGGAACGGACACGCCGGTCGGTGATTTCGCGGGGACAAATTATGACGAGAACGGGTGGAACACCCTCTTTAGTTCCGGAGTGAACTCCTACTTGCTCAACGAAAATCGTCTGTATCAGGTCAACTTGTCCGATGCTTCACTGTCCCTGATGGGAACGATCACCGGATTGCCGACCGAGTTTAGCTCGGGTTTCTCCGGTGCAGTGGGTCTTGCTTCCAGTCCAGCCGCGGTGCCCGAACCCGGCACGTGGGCCGCGGCGGCTTTGCTCGCTGGCGGCGCAGGCTTCATGAGGTGGCGCAAGCGCGCGAAAGTTTCTTAAGCGACAAAGCGCCGCTCGCTTCACGACACCCGCGCGGAAACGTGCGGGTGTTTTGTTCTTGGCAGGCGCGAGTCAAAAAACGCGGGCCACCGGTTGCACGGTGAGGATAGAAGGCGAGTTGAATGCGAAAGAGAGGGCGGAGACTTGAGTTTGACGCTTGAGTGAAAAGCTGCGGGGGTCACCAGTGCTCCCCGCGCCCAGCCGTTTCGTCACGCTATTCTACGGATTCGTCACATTTCCATTGTCGTTCCACGTGCTGCGAGGGGAAATTCGATTCATGAACACGTGCACGTCTCTCCACCGAAATATCCTCACGCTGACTCTCGCCTTGGTTGCAATGGCCCTCCCGCTGCAAGCCGCCCTTATTATTCCGGTAACCTACCGCGGCAATGTTGAGAGCAATGGCATCGGAAACGGTGCGTATCAGCAAAATAATTTTAAAGCGGAGCAAGGCAGTTACAACAACTGGTTTGGATTTAATCTCGCCAGTCAAGGTCCAACCACCATCACCTCGGCAAAACTTTATCTTCATAACGAACTCGATGGCGTCACCGGCAGTGGCACTTTCACCATCTACGATGTCAGCCCTGCGAGCCAGGCCACCCTGAATTCCGGCAATACTACCCCGGGTGTGGGCGTCTTTTCAGACCTCGGTAGCGGCACTTCCTACGGCTCGACGGGATATTCCACGGCGGACAACGGCAACTACATGATCATCGAACTCAACGTCTCCGGTCTGTCCGATCTGCAAACGGCTTGGGGCAGCGGCTTCTTCAACATCGGCGGTGCCGCCACGGGAACCGGCTACACCTTCGGCTATAGTGGATTCGTCCTGCCCGAACAGACATACCTCGAGATCACTTCTGCGCCCGCTGCCGTCCCTGAACCCGGCACGTGGGCTGCAGCGGCGTTGCTTGCTGGGGGTGCGTCCTTCACCCGCTGGCGCAAGCGCGCGAAGGTTTCCTGAGATTTTTCAATCTTCGGCTCACGCATCCGCCCAGCAGGCGAGGGATGGGGTTTTTCATCAAGCGTGCCGCGCGGTCTTTACCCGATGAGCGTTCGCCCCGAAAATCGCCCGTCATGAGTAGCAATGCCACCCAAAGCGTGAGCCAACTGAAGCTCCGTCGCGCGTTGATCTTTTTCGTCGTCGCGGTGTTGCTGGTCGGTCTGGTCGGTGCCGCAGGTTACCACTTTTTCACCGGCTGGCGCGCACGCGATCTGGCCGCCAAAGCGAAAGAGAATTTCGAAAAAGCCAACTACCGCATGGCGTGGCTGCAGATCAACTCGGCCAAGGAGTTGCGCGGCGAGGATCCCGAAGTGCTGCGTGTGCTTGGTTTGATCGAGGGCGCCATGGGCCGGGCCGATGCGCTCGACCACTACGAAAAGCTCTCGGTCAAAAGCGATCTCACACCGGAGGATCTCAAGTCGCGGGCTCAGATCGCCATGCGTTTCAGCGACGATACCCGGTTCAACGCAGCGGTCGCCGATTTGGAAAAAGCCGGTTTTTCTTCGGAAGCGGGATCGCTGCGCACCGCCCGCAAATTGCGCAAAGGCGATATCGACCGTGCCGTCACCGAAGCACGCATCGCGGCCCGGGCTTCGGACGATCCCGCGCTCCGCTTGGCCTTGGCCCGTCTGCTTGTGCAACGCTACCAGCCGG
This sequence comes from Chthoniobacterales bacterium, assembly GCA_018883245.1. NCBI lineage: Bacteria > Pseudomonadati > Verrucomicrobiota > Spartobacteria > Chthoniobacterales > Chthoniobacterales bacterium. Next base: position 8,645 of record VEQL01000001.1, on the reverse strand, counting down.
AGTCGGGACCCGGCAAAACACCCAGCTCCGAAGCCGTCGCCGGTGCGGCCGAGACGGTGGAGTTGATCGACGGCTTGCTCGACACGCCGTTGCGCAACGAGGCCCTGGCCTTCGGGCTTAATCAGTTCAACGCGACACCGGCGAACCGCCAGCGCTGGGCGGCCGCCGCCATGGAAAAAATCGATACCGACAATCCCGCGCTCTTGCCGGCGGCGGCCGTGCTTGTGCGGTCCGGACAAAAAACGCCGCAGCAGATCCACGGTCAACTGCGTCCGATCTTCGACGCCGCGCCACTCGAGCGCCGCGCCGCCTATGCACTCTGGTTGACCGGTGTCGGGATGCCCAAAGAAGCGCTCACGCTCATCACCGCGCAGGAAGCCGGAGAATCCACCGCCGCTTTCGGGGCGCGCACCGAAGCGCTCTTCGGCATGTCGAACCTCGATGCCGTGCTCGCTGCAGTCGAGGCCCGAGGCAATGTCGATGCGGACGTGCTCCTTGCCGTGAGAGCCCGTGCGGAATACGCGCGCGGACGCGATGCGGGAGGAGCGCAGGCCCTTCGCGAAGCGATGGACGCTGCGGCCAAGAGCGGTCGCCTTGAATTCATTGTTCCGACGGGCGATTCGCTCGGTGCTTCCAATGTGGTCGATGAAAAACTGGCCGAGCTTTGCGGCGATCCGGCGGTGACTGATTATGTTTTCCGCGTAGCCCGCGATCGGTTCAGCCGCAACGGCCGCGCCTCGCTTCTGTCCGCCGCGTTTGAGCGGGCCCGCGGCGCCTCGCCGCAGAGTATTGCCGTGCAGGATTACCTGCGCTATTCCGCGCTGATCGGAGATGGGACGGTCAGCCTCGAGGACACCGCTGCGGCCTGCGCGGCCGAGCCTGCCAATGTCACCTTTCGCATCACCCACGCCCTGAATTTGCTGGAAAGCAACCAGCCCACCGAAGCGCTGAAAACTTTCGACGACATCACTGTCTTTGCCGACCGCCTCCCGCCCGGACAACTGTCGGTCCTTGCCGCCGTCCTCGCCGCCAATGGCGATACAGCGAGAGCCCGCGGTGCCGCCGCTTCCATCAATCCCGATCTCCTCACTCCGGCCGAATATGCCCTCCTTCTCCGGCTCCGGGGTGGAAGCAGGCAAAGAAGCTCAAAGGATCTGCGGTGACCGTTTCACGGTCGAGTCCTGTCAGGTCGAGAAAGCGTTTGTTCACAAAAGCGAACCGAGCCATTCCGCCCGTGGCCGATTGAATCATCGTGTAAGTGCCCACCAGTAGGTTCTCCGTCAGGTAGTTGGCAGCTTGCGGGGTATTCACGGTGGTGGGAAATGTCCGAGCTTTTGGTTTGAGCATCAGCTATTGCCCTTGGGGGTAACCGATGCGTAATAATGACAGATCGTTATGCATATTATACGGACCGTAAAGCGAAAAGATTCCTGTGAACGAGAGCCGAAAGCCTTTTTGGCGTAGGTCAAGAATTCGGGCCGGACTCAGTCAAGGGGTAACAGGTTCCAGCTGTGACCAAATTATGTGTAAAGCACTTGATAACAGCGAATTGTCCAAGCAACATGAAAGTTACGATATTGCGTTGACTTGGTTTTCAAGGGTGTTATTTTCCTATGCAAATTTCGTAACCCATGAAAAAAGCCTTTGCCCTCGCCGCCGCTGCAATGCTTTCCGTTGTCAGTGCCCACTCTGCGATCGTTTTGCAGACGCAAAATTACAGCAACGTGGGTTCGACGGCGGCCCTCCTTACTTGGAACAAATTTGACCTGAACCTTGGAACACTCACAGCGATCACACTCGAAGCAACGGGGGTTCTCAGCGGTTCCTACGATGTTGATAACCTCGATCTCGAGGCTCCGGCGACCCTGGTTCTAAATTCTCGTGGACGCATACGCCTGACCTTTTCGGGAGTGGGCGCGCCGACCGGCATCAATGGCTCACTGATCGACCCGCTGAGCACTTCACCAGTCTCTACCTCGGGGCAAACCATAGCCCCCGACACCTTGCAAACCTTCACTCTATTAAGTGGTGCCGGTGTCAACGAGTCCAGTTTCAGCAGTGATCAACTTGCCAATGCTGCTTACTACAGCGCGATCGGCGGCGGAACCTTTAATAGCAGCCTCTTGCGTGTGGTAAGTCTCGCCGTCAGCGGCACGGCTTTTAATACGGATACTGCTGGAGTCCTGGCAGGAGGGACCATCAACCTCACTTACGAATACACGCCGGCTGCAGTGATCCCCGAACCCGGCACATGGGCCGCGGCGGCGCTGCTCGTCGGTGGCGCGGCGTTCATGCGCTGGCGCAAACGCGCCAAAGTTTCGTAGTCATCCAAGCGCCGCTTCACTTCACGACACCCGCGCGGAAACGTGCGGTTGTTTTGTTCAGGATGCCTGAGACTTCGCCTCGTCGATCAGTTCCTCCAGACCCGCCAACCGATACGAAGCGCAGAGCCTGCGCATGGCATCCAGGTCGGCATCGGGGTTGCGCAACAACACTTCGACGACATCCGCTTTCGACTTCATCCCGCCCGCGTAGAGCTTGAGTGCAACGAGGTGCGGTAGCGGAACAAGCTTCAATGGACTGCCTGCGCGCACCGACATCTTGGCCTCGCGTAAAGCATCCTCAATGACGGCCGGAAATTTACCCGCGTAACTGATGATCTGCAGAACGCCGAACGGGCCCTCCACATCGATGACGCCTCCCAGTGCATCCTGTGCGTCGGGTTCGTGCAGTGAGGCACGATACCCCTCGGTATTCAGCGTGGCAGCAAGCAGCCGCAGGTGTTCCAGATCGGCGTTGACCGCCATGTCGAGATCCTCGGTCTGTCGCACGTAGCGGTGGGCCGCCAAGGCCACAGCGCCGATGACCACGGCATCGATGCGATGCCGTTGCATGATCTGCAGCACGTTTTCCGCCGCGTCGAGAATGTCCGGCGGCGTTTCCACCGGTCTCAAGCCGTGATTGGGGCGGGGCTCAGCCGGGCGAAGCGCCGACGCATCCCAAGTGCCGCGCGGATGCGTTCCTCGACCGACATGGCCTCGATGCGGCGCATATCGGAGCGGCGCGCGGCGGCGGCCGATGCGCTGGAGCGAGGCTTTGTGCTGGGCCGACTGCGACTCATGAGCCTGTTCTCGCATGGCCTGCGGTGCGCGTCAACGCGTGGCATTGGCTTCTTCCGGGAGCGCGGCGGCGGTTTGACAAGAGGGTAAATTTTACGAATATTACGTTATGCGCTTTGGCGTGTTCTCCGCCGCCGTTTGGCTCCTCTCTACTCTCGCTGTGGGCCACGCCAATCTCATCGTCAACGGCAGCTTCGAGTCGGGGAATACCGGCTTCACCAGCGACTACACCTACAAAGTCCCCAACTCGCCTGGTCTCATGAATGCGGGCGAATACAGCGTCATCCAGAGCCTGAATCAGGTGCATTCCATCTGGGCCGGGGCGGGCAGTCTTTCCGCGCAGAGCGGCACAAACTATCTTGCCGCCAACGGATCGACCGACACCAACGCTTCGCCTTGGATGCAGACGATCACGGTCAATCCGGGCGACATCACCGTGAGCACGACCAATGCGCCGGTCTATTACCGCTTCCAAGCCTATATCGCCAGCGTCTATCCCGCCGCGCCGCCGCAATTGGCCTTCGAGATGAGCCTGAACAACTCGGGTGCGTGGCAACAACTCACCACCTCCGTCACTATCCCTACGAATTCCATCGACATTTGGTATCTGACTTATCGCGACGGATATTTCCTGTCCGCGCCGACCACGATTTCCTTCCGTCTGCGCAACACGGTCTCCGCCGAAGGCGGGAACGATTTCGCCATCGACAGCATCTACTTCGGTCTTTCGACGAACGCGCCGAGTTATCCGGCGAACGCGATCAACAGCATCGGCCCGATCACCGGCGGTGTTGTTCCCGAGCCCGGCAGTTGGGCCGCAGCGTCCTTGCTCGCGCTGACCGCGGGATTTGTTCGCTGGCGCAAGCGCATTTGATTGCTATGCAAAATGCGGCGTCGAAGTCATGCGTATTTCTCGCGTGTTTGCTGCTCGCGCAAACCACTTTCGGGGGAATTATTTTTTACAGCAGCAGCTTTGACAGCACGAGCGGTTGGACTTCGCAATTGAACGCTCCTCCCGCATCGGTCGGCGCGACGCTCGAGGCTGCGGCTCCCTTCGTTGTCGGAGGCACGTCAATGGGCTCCTACCTGTCCTCTTATAATTATCCGGCCACGCTGGTCATGCCCGCGGCAGCCTCGGTCAACCCCAGCGTGTGGTTGGGATTTCTGCTCCGCAACGACTCCGGCACACCGTGGTTGGGCGGCGTCGGTCTCATGGGCGGAACGAACAATCTTGAAGTCCAATACACCGGTCCTTGGTTCGGGCAGGTTGGGTCCTATCAAGTGGCATCCGCCGAGCCGAACGTAACGCTGATAAACTCGGACTGGAGCGGATGGGCGACAAACTCGTTTGCGCTCACCAACGGACAGCAGGTCGCCGTCCTCGCCCATGTCTACGACAACAGTGCCAGCGGTGTCTATGACACGGCGGACCTCTGGGTGCAGTCCGATCTCACGTCCCCCCTTTTCCAGGGTGTCTCGCAGTCCAACGCGGTGGTTTACGGGTTCGACCTCGGCAACACCTCGAGCCAGGCCATCCGCTCGCTCCGATTGGCTGGGGAATTTGGCGTGCAGTCCTACGATAACCTCGTCATGGCCTCCACGAGTGCAGATGCAATCACTTTTCTCCAGGATCCCGGTGCAGGCTCTGTCCCCGAGCCGGGCACATGGGGCGCTGCGGCGATGCTCCTCGGTGCGGCGGGTTACGTTCGCTGGAACAGACGGGCGAAAATTTCGTAAAATGCTCTGTCACCTCCGCAATTTTTTCTTGGTGTGGGCATGTCTTCTTCTCGGGGCGGTCTCCTCGCGGGCCGAACTTATCGTCATGAATCCGACGTATGTGAACCGGATCATCAGCTACGTCTGGTATCCGTTCGAAGATACCGTTTTCCTGAACGACTATTTCAGCACTCATTACAATCCTGCGCCCAATTACAACTACCAGCGCTCTATGATCTACACCCCGGGCAGTGATTTCGAAAACGCTTTGGTGGGCGCTCTGGGCGCGAACTACACGATCAACTCGGTGCAACTCATCGTCGGTTCCAGCACGAACGTGGACAGTTATGGTCCTTATATTTCGTTGGGAGCCAAGGGCGCCTATGAAGTTCTGACCGCTTACAACCCCGCGACGGTCACATGGAACAACTTCAATTATGGCGGCGCGGCGGGCACCAACTGGGCGAGTTCACCCATTTCCACGGGGACCATTTCGGGTGACACGGTGGTATGGGATTTCTCGCCCTCGCTGATCCAAGGGTGGATCGATGGCGGCACCAACCTCGGCCTGATGTTCCCCGATTACGGCGCCAGCGGCGACATCCAGGACACCACGCAAGCCTCGAACGTTTATTGGTCTATCAACGCCACCGCCGCCGTCCCCGAGCCCGCCACATGGGCCGCGTCGTCCTTGCTCGCGCTGACCGCGGGATTTGTTCGCTGGCGCAGACGCGCGAGAGTTTCTTAAGCGACAAAGCGCTGCTCACTTCGCGACACCTGCACGGAAACGTGCGGGTGTTTTGTTTTTGCTGTGGGATTTGTGACGCGCCCTGAGTCGCCGTTAGCGTGGGGTTGACTCCTTCGCCAAGACGCACTACGGTGTCTTACACGTTATGACAACTTTGACCATCCGCCTACCCGACACACTGAAGGGCGACCTCGACAAGCTCAGTCGCAGGGAGAACAAGGCCGTGAGCGACATGGTCCGTGAATCATTGCGCCGCTACGTGGCCGTGGAGAAATTTCGCGCGGTCCGGAAAAAAATTCTGCCGTTTGCCGAGGCCCAGGGGCTCCTAAGTGACGAGGATGTGTTCAAGGCTCTCTCATGAGGGTCATCCTTGATTCGAACGTATTCATCGCAGCGGTTGCCTCCCGCGGTCTGTGCGAAGCGATCGTAGAACTTTGCCTTGAGCGACACAGCCTGATTGCGGGCGAGGGAATTCTCGATGAGGTGGAGACCAAACTCACGACCAAGCTCAAGGTTCCGTCCCGCGTGGTTGCAGAATACGTCAAGTTCCTGCGACAACACGTCGATCTCGTGAGGCCCGAGAAACTTGATCCCAAGACGTGTCGCGATCCGAAGGACCTCATCGTGCTTGGGTTGGTTTCGCCGGGAGCTGCACAAGCTATCGTGACAGGCGACAAGGACTTGCTGGTGCTGAAAAGTTCCAAGGGCGCAGCGATCATGACTCCCCGCGCGTTTTGGGAGTGCAGTCAGGCCGAGGACTGATCAAGCGCGCGTCAGCGCAAGGATGTGGGCGTGCAGGAACGCGTTAGTCGGGGCGGCTTCAGCGCCGCTTGATTAGTCGCTCATACGCGGTGTGCGAGCCAATCCAGAACCAGAGCGCCGTATCACCATCAACCACGGTGAGCGCGCGATAAGAATCCGTGACCCGGCAAGACCAATAGTTCTGCACTTTCTTGAATTGCAGCGAAGGGTGTCCGGGATCTTTGGCCCACAGCTTTTATTGCTTGGCGGCCAACCTCTGAATGGGCACCGGAAGTTGCCTGAAATTTTTCCAGAACTTCTGGCCCGCTTTACTCTTTATCGGCCGGCATGGGAAAGCTCTGGCCGGCACGATGTTCGGCGATCGCTTCCGCGGCCAAGTCGTCGAGTTTACCCGCGACAATATCCTGCTCGATCTGACGATCCCACGCGTCGGAAAAGCGCTCGGAGATCCAGTCCGTCAGTTGAAAAAGCTGCTCGTTCGGCAATTTTTCAATGGCCTGTTCGATTTCGGCCAAGGTGCTCATGAGGGAAGATTAGCGTGCGAGGGGAGGTATCGCAAACGTGGATTCCCCCTTCCAGCCTCTGACCTCGTGACCAAGCGCGGTTTCCAAATCTGGATCGTATCGAAACGCGCAAGGCGCGGAGTTTTCAGAGGTCAGTCGGCAGCCTTCAGCCTGAGGGACATTTTCTTCGGCATGACGATGGTTGCCGTTTAGCGTGCTCTTTTGCGGCAGGCTTCATGCGCTGGCGCAAACGCGCGAAAGCTTCTTGAGCGACCAAAGCGCTGCTCACTTCGCGACACCCGCGCGGCAACGTGTGGGTGTTTTTTTGTCGAGGGGTCGGCTCAGCGAACGAAGCTGCACTCATAACAACGTCCCCAAGAACGTTAACTTAACAGCATTCTCTCGCGGTGGGGTCCGCTGGCCTCTCCGAGCCGTAGGCTCTACGAGCAGGAGGCCACCGGACTGCTGCATCTCTCTGCTTGGCGTGCGGACGGCTGGGCCAGCCGTCCCTACCGAAGGTGGTGAAAAGTAAAAAACCTTTCGCCTTTGGTATTAGCATTCCTGGACGACCAACTTGAGCCCGAAGCGCGCATTTTCACGTTCGGCGACTTTCTGCGCTCGCCGCATGGCGGCAACGGCTTTGCGCGTGAAGTCCGACGAGGACGAACGCTTGGCGCGGGATTCAGATTTTGGCTTGGCGAACGACGCCTTCATAGATCCCCTCATCTTTAACCTCTTTTTGGTCCCCTGCCCAGCGGGCAATCAGTCGTGGAGGATGCGATGCGGCATCGAAGAGGAGAGCTTCATCGGCGAGCGGGAGGTATTTGTGGAAGAAATTGACGAGACTCGGAATGAATCTCCGCCGCACATCACGCTCCGGAACATCGTGGCCGCCAGTGAGGACTCTTTGTTTCACACGGCGCAGCGAGATCCGCACGTGCGGCAGCCAAAGGTAGGCAAGGCGGATGCGGTAACCGGCGGTTTTCGCCTCCATAAGCATGGATGCGTAGGTGCGGCCGCTCAGCGTGCTTTCGAAGGCAAAGTCACGGCGCATGGCGACCAACTCACGCCATCGCGCAAGAATAAGCCGCGCTGAGCGGACAGACATCGCCTTTGGGCGCAGAGGAGAGAGTCCAGCCGCGAGGAGGTCTGCGTTGAGGAACTCGACAACATGCGCGGAGGGCAGAAACTCCTTGGCAAAAGTCGTTTTGCCCGCACCGTTAGGACCGGCGATCAGGTAGATGATCGGTGCTCGCTCGGAAGACACAAAATGAACATCGACGGCGTGCCGCAAGTGTCAATGACCATGTCACGGGAACGTGCGTGGCTGCGCGGGTGTGGGGAAGGGCGGGGCCGGTCACGGTTTCAGCGGCATGACGGATTGTCTTTGGTCTAGAGCTATGACGATCGCTTTGCCGCCGCCGTCCCCGAACCCGGCACCTGGGTCGCGGCGGCGTTACTCGCCGGCGGTGCGGCCTTCGCCCGCTGGCGCAAGCGCGCGAAGGTTTCTTAAGCGACCAAAGCGCTGCTCACTTCGCGACACCCGCGCGGCAACGTGCGGGTTTTGTCTTTAGGCGGCTGGCTCTTCTGTCACGGAGGGAGCGCCGGCGTCGTCGGTTAGCTTCGCTTGCAGGCCGCCGGATTCGACATGGTTCTGTGCGATCGTGATCGTGTTGCCGTCCGGCAGGGTGATGCGCCACATGCTGCGCTTGCCGAAGGAATAGTCCGGCACCACGTAGTGCCCTTCGCCGCGGATGATTTCCGTGAAAGGCCAAAATACGAATTCCTCCCGCACCA